>NZ_CAWLMI010000047.1:0-77597 GCF_963862045.1 Aeromonas sp. 159
CGACCATCAGGGTACCCGCTACCGGGAAGCTCATGGTCGGTGCGTGGAAGCCGTAGTCCATCAGCCGCTTGGCCACGTCCATCTCGCTGATGCCGGAAGCCTCCTTGAGCGGACGGATATCCAGGATGCACTCGTGGGCCACCCGACCGTTGCGCCCGGAATAGAGCACCGGGAAGGATTCACCCAGCTTCTTGGCCAGATAGTTGGCGTTGAGGATGGCTACCTGAGTGGATCTCTTCAGCCCCTCGTCCCCCAGCATGGCGATATACATCCAGCTGATGGGCAGGATGCTGGCCGAGCCGAACGGTGCCGCCGACACGGCGCCGTTGTCACGGCTCTCCTTGTCGGTCTTGACCACGGCATGACCAGCCACGAACGGTGCCAGATGCTTCTTCACGCCGATGGGGCCCATGCCCGGGCCGCCACCACCGTGAGGAATGGCGAAGGTCTTGTGCAGGTTGAGGTGAGAGACGTCCGCCCCGATAAAGCCCGGCGCCGTCAACCCGACTTGCGCATTCATGTTGGCGCCGTCCAGATAGACCTGACCACCGTGCTGGTGAACGATGTCGCACACCTCCTTGATGGTCTCCTCATACACCCCGTGGGTGGAGGGGTAAGTCACCATCAAACAGGAGAGTTGATCCCCCGCCTCGGCCGCCTTGGCGCGCAGATCGTCGAGATCCACGTTGCCGGACTTGTCACAGGCGGTGACGATCACCTTGAGCCCCGCCATCTGGGCAGAGGCCGGGTTGGTGCCGTGGGCAGAAGCTGGGATCAGGCAGATGTCGCGATGCCCTTCACCACGGGACTCGTGGTACTTCTTGATGGCGAGCAGACCCGCGTACTCGCCCTGCGCCCCGGAGTTGGGCTGCATGCAGACC
The DNA here is from genome assembly GCF_963862045.1 of Aeromonas sp. 159. Classification (NCBI taxonomy): domain Bacteria; kingdom Pseudomonadati; phylum Pseudomonadota; class Gammaproteobacteria; order Aeromonadales; family Aeromonadaceae; genus Aeromonas; species Aeromonas sp. 159. The sequence goes on from NZ_CAWLMI010000047.1 coordinate 882, forward strand.
GCATCGTAACCGGTCACCTTCACCAGCCAGTTTTCGAGGTCGGCCAGCAGCAGTTGGTAGCCCTTGGCCTGTGCCAGCGGGGCGAACGGGTGCAACTTGCCGAACTCGGGCCAGGTCACCGGGATCATCTCGGCGGTGGCGTTGAGCTTCATGGTGCAGGAGCCGAGTGAAATCATGGCGTAGTTGAGCGCCAGATCCTTGGCTTCGAGACGGTGGATATAACGCAGCATCTCGGTTTCGGAGTGGTACTTGTTGAACACCTCGTGGGTCAGCACGGCGTCGGTGCGCAGCAGATCCTGCGAGATGGCGTGATGGGCCTGCGCCACCTTGTCGAGGGCCTCGATGTCGAGGCCATGGCCTGCCCCTAGGAACAGTTCGAACAACTCGGCCACATCGCCGCGAGTGGTGGTTTCAGAGAGGGAGACCCCTACCGCACCGTCGAGATCGGCGCGCAGGTTGATGCCATTAGCTTCAGCCTTGGCAATAAGTGCTGCTTTATCTGCCGTCAGCACGGTCAGGGTATCGAACCAGCTGGCATGCTTGAGGGGCATGCCCTTGGCCTTGAGGCCAAGGGCCAGAATGGTGGTGAGACGGTGCACGCGGGAGGCGATGGTTTTCAGTCCCACCGGGCCGTGGTAGACGGCGTAGAAGCTCGCCATGTTGGCCAGCAGCACCTGAGCGGTACAGATGTTGGAGTTGGCCTTCTCGCGGCGGATGTGCTGCTCGCGGGTCTGCATCGCCATACGCAGGGCACTCTTGCCACGGGCATCCTTGGAGACACCAATGATACGGCCCGGCATGGAGCGCTTGTAGGCATCGCGGGTGGCGAAGAAGGCGGCGTGGGGGCCACCGTAACCCATGGGCACACCAAAGCGCTGGGCGGAGCCCAACACCACATCGGCGCCCAGCTCGCCCGGGGATTTGAGCAGCAGCAGGGAGAGCAGGTCGGCGCTGACGCAGGCCAGCCCTTTCTGGGCCTGTACCGCGGCAATCAGGGCGCGCAGATCTTTCACCTCACCTGTGGTGGTGGGGTACTGGAACAGGGCACCGAACACCTCTTCGCTCACCGCGTCGCTCGCGGCTCCAACCGCCACGTCGAAACCAAAGTGAACCGCGCGCTCCTTAACCACGTCGATCACCTGCGGGTGCACGTCATCGGCCACGAAGAAGAGGTTGGATTTGGACTTGGCCATCCGCTTGGCCAGCGCCATCGCCTCGGCGGCGGCGGTCGCTTCATCCAGCAGGGAGGCACTCGCCAGATCCATGCCGGTCAGATCCAGCGTCAGCTGCTGGAAGTTGAGCAGGGCTTCGAGACGGCCCTGTGCCAGCTCGGGCTGGTACGGGGTGTAGGCGGTATACCAGCCCGGGTTTTCCAGCACGTTGCGCAAAATGACGTGAGGCACATGAGTATCGTGATAACCCATGCCGATATAGCTCTTGGCAATCTTGTTCTGGGCGGCATAGCCCTTGAGCTTGGCCAGCGCCTCCACTTCGGTCATGCCGGCACCGATCCCCAGCGGACCCGGCAGGCGAATGGCGGCGGGCACGGTCTGTTCAATCAAATCGTCCAGGCTTTCGGCCCCGACGGTCGCCAGCAGCTGGCGCAGCTCTTCCTCGCCCGAGCCGATATGGCGGCGGACAAAATCGGTTTTTTGCTCGAGTTCAAACAGTGACTGGGTCATTTCCCTATTTCCTGATAAATAAGTCCTGGCATGACATCCTGATAACCAAGACCTGATGTTCCTGATCGTCGGCTGATACCGACTCCACTCATGTTCTGGGTCCCGCAGACAGGGTGCGGCACCGGATGCTGCGGCAGCATCAAGAGGGGATCGCCTTGTTGCGAACCGACCTGTTTGCCCCTAGGCTCCTAGGCTGGCAAACGGCAGGCGCGGGCGACTTCACCCTTCCACCGGCCGGTGCTTGCCCGGCTGGCGGTCATACAAAGGGGCCCTGCTGTGTTGGCAGGGCCCGGGGGCATTACTCTTCGTCCACCACGTTCTGGTAGCCTTCGGCATCCAGCAGGTTGGCCAGCTCGCTCTCGTCATCGAGCTTGATGCGGAACAGCCAGCCAGCGCTGTAGGGGTCGGAGTTGACCAGCTCGGGGCTCCCTTCCAGCTCTTCGTTGACGGCGATGATCTCGCCGCTCACCGGGCTGTAGATATCGGAGGCCGCCTTGACCGACTCGGCCACGGCGCAGTCGTCACCGGCACTGACCTGCTTGCCCACTTCCGGCAGCTCGACAAACACCATGTCACCCAGCAGCTCCTGGGCGTGCTCGGTGATACCGACCACGGCCTCGCCGTTGGCTTCAACACGGATCCACTCGTGGGAAGTGGCATATTTCAGTTCGCTCGGGATATGGCTCATTTGTGCTTCCTTTGATCTTTGAGTCGCGTTTAAAAACGAATATGAAAAGGGATGGGGGAGGCACTGCCCTCCCCCAAGACGATGTTAAACCAGCTTCTGGCCGTTACGGACGAAAGCGGGCTTGGTGACCTTCACGGTGACCAGTTTCTTGCGGATCTCCACCTCGGCCAGTTCACCGATATCACGGGGCACCCGTGCCAGGGCAATACTGTAGCCCAGGGTGGGGGAGAAAGAGCCGGAGGTGATCACACCTTCCCGCTTCTCACCGTTTGCCGCAGTGAAGGTAACGGGCATACCGGCACGCAGCACCCCTTTCTCTTCCATCACCAGACCCACCAGCTTGGGCTGGTTGCCCGCCGCTTTCTGCGCTTCCAGCACGTCACGGCCGATGAAATTGCGATCGCTCGGCTCCCAGGCGATGGTCCAGGCCATGTTGGCGGCGAGTGGAGAGACTGACTCGTCCATATCCTGACCATAGAGGTTCATCCCCGCTTCGAGGCGCAGGGTATCGCGGGCACCGAGGCCGCACGGGGCGACGCCGTTATCCAGCAGCGCTTGCCACAGCTCGCAGGCTTTCTCTTGCGGCACCACGATTTCATAACCATCTTCGCCGGTGTAGCCGGTTGTGGCGATAAAGAGATCGCCAGCCTGCACGCCGAAGAAGGGTTTCATCCCCACCACGGCGGTACGCTGAGCGGCGCTCAGCACGGCTGCGGCCTTGACCTTGGCGTTGGGGCCCTGCACCGCAATCATCGCAAGCTCGGGACGCTCGGTCACTGTGATGTCGAAATCGATGGCGTGATGGCGGATCCAGGCCAGATCCTTCTCGCGGGTAGCGGAGTTGACCACCAGTCGGTAGAAGGTATCGGTCAGGTAATAGGTGATGAGGTCATCGATCACACCGCCTTCCGGATTGAGCATGCCGCTGTAGAGGGCCTTGCCGGGGGCTGTGAGTTTGGCCACATCGTTGGCCAGCAGGTGTTGCAGAAAGGCTTTGACCCGTTCGCCGGTCAAATCGACGATGGTCATGTGGGAGACATCGAACATACCGGCATCGCTGCGCACCGCGTGGTGCTCTTCCAGCTGGGAGCCGTAGTTGATGGGCATTTCCCAACCGTGGAAGTCCACCATCTTGGCGCCGGCTTCCAGGTGTTTGGGATGCAGTACAGTAGTCTGGATCATCGCATTCTTTCCTTAGCAAAAAGCCTTTTCGCTTTGGCGACCACCCTTGCGACCCGCGCCACCGCTCTGACTGCACTACGTACAGCAAAAAGCGACCGGATCCAAAAGTGTGTGCTCGCTCCTGCCCTTGCCAGGCAAGAGGGATTCCTTGAACGGAGCGGATTATATGACAAGCAGGCGAGCGTGCCGCTCAAAAAAAACTAATCCCCTCCCGTAAAACTGACTCCAGACACTAAGATAAATGCAGTGATAAAAACAGCCATAAGCCGACTCAGGCGAGATTAAATTTTGATTTTTACCGTTTCGTCACAATTTGCAGAAAAACGTTTCGCTCCAGAGCAAAATTAAAGGCTGACACCCAAAACGGGTCATCAGCCTTGTCGGATTACTTTTGCTGTCAAAAATGGCGAGTAATATTAGTTTTTTTCACCCTTGGCCTGCATGGCACTGCCCTTGGTCGCCGCAACGACCCAGTCAGGACGGGCCAATGCGGGCAACTCGCCCTCCAGTCCCATGGCGGCGCGGATCACCCCCTCCTTGAAGGGCGTCAGCAGATTGGCTGCCCGCAATCCCACGCCCCGCACCAGCTTCTTGAGCGGGTTGGCCCCGCTGAACAGCCGCTTGAGCCCTTCCATCGCAGCGAGCATGCGAGCCGCTTCGCTCTTGCGCCAGCGCTCGTAGCTGCGCAGGTTGGCGAGCAGGCCGATATCCTCACCCGCGGCATGATTTTGCAAGATCTGCTCCGCCAGCGCGGCAGCATCCAGCAGGCCAAGGTTGACCCCCTGCCCCGCCAGCGGATGGATGGTATGGGCGGCATCTCCCACCAGCACCAGCCGCTCGCGGGCAAAGTCGCGAGCATAGCGGGCGGTAAGCGGAATCGCGCTGCGCGGCCCCTCCACCTTGCACAGACCGAGCCGGGCATCGAAGGCGGCGGTGAGCTGGCGATTGAACTGCTCGTCATCGCAGGCACAGAGCGCCTCGGCACGAGCCGCAGGCAGCGACCAGACGATGGAGCAGAGGTTCTCTTGCCACAGTGGCAGGAAGGCGAGCGGACCATCCGGGGTGAAGATCTGGCGAGCAACAGCTTCATGGGGTTCGGCGCAGCGCACCGTCGCCACCAGGGCGTGGTGGCCATAATCCCAGCTGGTAAGCGGGATATCAGCCTGACGGCGCACCCAGGAGTGGGCGCCATCGGCAGCCACCACCAGTTTGGCCGAGATGGCCTGACCATCTTCAAGGAGCAGCAGGGCGCCCGCCGGGCCGCTCTGCAGGCTCTTGGCTCTGGCGGGGGTCAGCAACTGGATATTGCTGGCACCTTCAATCTCATCAAGCAGTGCCAGCTGGATCACCCGATTCTCGACGATGTGGCCGAGGTTGGCCTGACGCAGGCTGGCGGCATCGAAGTCGATATGGCCGAAGCTGTCCCGTTCCCACACCGCCATCTTGTCGTAGGCCTGCAGGCGGCGCGCTTCAATGCCGTCCCAGGCGCCGACATGGCGCAGGATCTGCTGGCTGGCCAGACTCAGGGCGCTGACCCGGTTATCGGCCACCTCCCCCAGCTGCGGGTCGGGCAGTTGTCCCTCCACCACCAGCACCTTGAGGGCGCTATGTTTCAAGGCCGCAGCGAGCCCCAGCCCCACCATGCCGCCACCGACAATCACCACATCCACATTTTGCATCTGCATCATCTCATCCTTTCAGGGCTGACCGACTGGCCAGCGAGGGGACGCCCGCAGGCATCACCTCTTTATTCAATAGGTTTTGATCAACGAATGACGGTCACCATCTTCCGGTCAACAGGTTCCACTCAACAAGTGCTGGCTAGTTGCCGCACACATCGGCGACAAAGCCCAGGGTGCGCGAGGCAAGCGGCGCCTTGAGGCACGGGAATCGCCCCATCAGGGTGAGCGCCAGATTGCGCCCAGCCACCAGCGGGTCGTGACCATTGGAGAAGAGCTGGGCCAGCGAAGAAGTGAGCCAGACGGTCTGCGCCTGATCGCGCTGACGCTGCTGCCAGTAGCCACTCAGTACCTTGAAGCTGCCGATATCCTCCCCCTCTGCTAACGCCTTGGCTACGGCGCCGGTAAGCAGGTCCAGATCCCGCATCCCGAGGTTGAAGCCCTGTCCGGCAATCGGGTGCAGGGCGTGGGCGGCATTACCGACCAGCACGGTGCGCTGGGCCAGCGGATAGTCGCAGGCGGTCAGAATGAGCGGATAGACATTACGCACGCCGCATCGCTCGAAGCGACCGAGCCGCCAGCCAAAGGCCTGCTGCAGACGGGCAAGAAACGCCGCCTCATCGAGGGCCATCAGCTCATCCACCTCATGCTGCCCGACGCTCCATACCAGCGAGGAGAGCCCCTCCTGCATCGGCAACAGGGCCAGCGGCCCCCCTTCGGTAAAACGCTCGAAGGCGCGTCCCTCAGGGTCTTGCGCCGTTTTGACCGTGGCGATGATGGCGTGCTGCTCAAAGTCGTGGCGGGTCACCGGCAACTTGAAGTGCTGACGCACAAAGGAGTTGCCGCCGTCCGCCGCCACCAGCAGGCGGGTCTCAATCTGTTCACCGCTCTCGAGGGTGAGGGTCACCTTCTCCTCATCGGGCGCAATCTCGCTCACCCGGGCCGGACAACAGACCCGGAGATTGGGCGAGGCCGCCATCGCCCGTTGCAGCTCATGACCGGCAGTTGCAAGCTCGATCACCTGGCCCAGAGCAAGCAAACCGTATTCGGCAGCCGAAAGGCGAGCCTGACCGAAGTGGCCCCGATCCGAGACATGAATCTGGGTAATGGGGGCGCAATAGGGGGCAAACAGCGGCCAGAGTCCGCGTCGCAACAGCGCATCACAGGTACCGGCCGAGAGCGCAATGGCGCGAGCGTCGAACCCAGAATGGGTGTGCTGTTCGGGGACGCTTGCCTCCAGCAGCAGGATCTCGAGGGGGGAGCCATCGGATCGAAACAGGGCTGCCAGCGAGAGGGCCAGCACGGCACCGCTCATTCCACCGCCGACCAGGGTGACATCGACCTGTCGCACATCAGATTGAGACATAAGCAGAGAGGAAGAAGTGAAAAAGGTGGCCTCATGCTATCACAAAGCCGCTGGCCGAATGCGAGGTCACCGGCAAAAAACCGGTTGCGCCTCACAGGGTTAGCCACCACAAGGAAATAAAAAAGAGCGCCATCAGGCGCTCTTGCTGATTCAGTAAGGGTCTCGTTGACCCGCACCTCAATGAAGGGTCGGCGGCGAGCTCGGGGTATCGGGGCGCTTGCCAAACTCTTCGAAGGCCATCATGACACCCAGTTTGACGTGTTCGTAGAGCACCAGGAAAGAGGCTTCGTTCTCGTCATCTTCCTGATCGAACTCGGCGGAGACCTGAGTGATGCTGGCGATATCCTGGATCATCTCCTGCAGCTCTTCCGACGCGCGGGAGAGCTCCTGCTGCACCACGCCGAAACCGGCCAGAAACGCCTGTGACCAGTCCACCAGCGAATCGATGCGCTCATCAAGGGGGGCATCATCACTTGGCAGCAGCAGCTCGACGCCTTTCTGAGCCATCAAGCTCTCGACCACATTGTGATAAAGATCGGTCATCACCTGGCGCACCGAGGCCGGCAGGCCAAAACCGTCGTTCACCAGATCGTTGAAATGGGGCACCCAACTCTTGTCGTCCAGTGCAACACCGCCGCACACCAGACCGCAGATCACACCATGGGCCTCGACTGCACTGGCCATCAGCTCATGCTGCTCCATGATGTCGGCCACAGCCGCATATTTAAGGGGGTTTGTTTTGCTCATAGAGGATCCGCTCAAAGTTCAGTCAAATTTGCAGAATTAATGGTCAGGATCCTAGCATTCTCCCTCTTGCAGAGCCAGCAAGGCCTTGAAACTTATGCATCTGCGCTATATAGTCCCGCCCAGTTGTCCACGTGGATAAAGGCGGAAATCAGCTCCGCCGTATTGAGGAAGGCATGAGCACAGAGGCCGTAGAAATCGTCATTTTGGGACGTCCCTACAAGGTATCCTGTCCCTTGGGACAGCAGGATGCCCTGCGCCAGGCCGCCGAGCAGCTGACCGACAAGTTGATCGACCTGCGTCAACGTTCCAAAGTCTCCAGCAACGAGCAATTGGCTATCATGGCGGCGCTCAATTTCTGTCATGAGCTCTGCCTTGAAAAAGAGAAGAACCACCAATACTCTGAGACCATGGACAAGCGGATCAAGATGCTGCAGCGCACCATCGAAGCGGCCCTGATCGAGCACGGACAGTATGGTGATTCCAGCGAAGAGGGGCAACAGCCCTAATCGCAAACCGTTTTAAAATTCCCTGGGATGTTTGTCAGCCGGTTCAAGTCCCCGAGCCGATATTCATACCAAACAGGGGATCTGCCTTCTGGCTATTGCGCATGCTCGGCACGACCGAGAAGCCTGCGGTCAGATCCGATCCCCGCCTTGAACCGACGGTTCAAGGGCCCAAACCGGCAACGGCATCTCGGGGTACCAACAGCAAAAGCCCGTCACCAGCGTGACGGGCTTTTTCTTTGCCTGATGATCAACGAACTGTCCCGTCCTGAATATGGTTTACACCTTTCCCCCCAATAAATGGAGAACCCGATGGGACAAGGTGTGAAGCGGACACAGCCATAACGACAAAGCCCGCCAAAAGGCGGGCTTTGTTTTGCAGCAGGCAAGCAAATTTAGATGGCCATCTGCTCGTGGGGGGAGCCATGGTGGCGTAACCAGACAAAACTCAGCGCCACGATCAGCACCATCAGGGTCATGATGGCACCCAGAGTCACCTGACCGGTCATCGGGAAACCGGCCGCCAGCAGGGTCACCACACCGGCCCCCAGATTCTGCATCCCGCCGAGAATGGCACCAGCGGTGCCGGCCTGACCTGGGAAGGGCTCGATGGCACAGGAAGTGGCGGTCGGGTAGAGAATGCCGCTACCGATGAAGTAGACAGCCGCACCACCGACCAGCGAGGCAGCACTCACCACCCCGAACAGCCCCGGTACCAGAATGATGAGGGAGCCGAGCGCCAGAAAGGCGATGCCAAGACGCATCAGTTTGCCCTGAGTCAAACGGAAGCTCAGCTTGGCAGAGAGCCAGGCACCGAACAGATAGCCGGGCAGCGGCAGCACGAACAGCACGCTCACAGTACGGGCGCTCAGTTTCAGCACATCACCCAGCAGCACACCGGCCGCCGCTTCAAATACCGCCAGTCCCGCAAAGGTCGCCATCAGGCAGAGCAGGTTGCCCTGAAACTTGGGGTTGCCCAGTACATGGCGATAGGCAGCACCGACGCGCAGTGGCTGACGAGCAGCAGCAGGCAGAGTCTCACCAAACCAGGCCATGATCGCCAGAGTAGCTACGGCACCAAAACCGAACAGGAACCAGTAACCGGCACGCCAGTTGAACAGCTCGGTCAGCCAGCCACCCAGCACAGGCGCCAGCAGCGGGGAGAAGATCACCCCCATGCTGACCAGACTGTTGGCGCGGTTGAGCTCGGCGCCGTTGTAGCGATCGCGCATCACGGTACGGCTCATGGCGCCACCGGCACCGGTACCCAGCCCCTGAATAAAGCTGCCCACCAGCAGGGCGGCAAAATGGGGGATGACCTGAATGATCAGGGTTCCCACCAGAAACACCATCATGCCGACGATCAGCACCGGACGACGGCCGATGCGATCCGACAGCGGTCCGTAGACAAACTGGGAGAGGCCATAGGGGATCAGGTAGCAAGCCATCACCGCCTGCAACTGGCCCGAGGCCACATTGAAGTCCCCCGCCATCATGGGAATGGAGGGGACATAGAGGGTCTGGGTCATCTGGCCCACAGCGACCATCAGAATGGTCAGTAAAAACAACGGATAAAAACTGTGCCGATCCATATCAGTCCCAAAAAATCGAAAAAATGCTGCCGCCCTCTGGCACAAAATGGCCCAGAGGAATCTGATCACAGAGGCTGTGATGCAATCAAAAACAGTGTTGGAAACAGTAGGCGGGGAGCCCGCCAGACCACCGCACAGGACGCTTGGTGGTATGGGGGCATCATAGTGATTCAGCTCACAGAAAACGAACGAATCTTTATAATCGGCTTGCCTTAGTTTTTCTAATATTACGGGGCAATACGCCCCGTCTGCAGTTCAAAATCAACGTGTTACCATCTGCTGCGCCTGCTTGATCAGCTCATCCGGCTGCTCTTTGCGCGGCGGTATGGTGATCCCCTTCTGGCAGGCAGGCTTCTCGGCCATCCTATCTATCCAGGCTTGCAGATGGGGTAACCCTTCGATGGAGATGCCACTCCAGTCATAAATCCGCACCCAGGGCCAGGTGGCGATATCGGCGATGCTGTACTCGTCCGCCAGATATTCGTGATGAGCCAGATGGCTGTCGAGCACCTCGAACAGGCGGCGCCCCTCTTTCTGGTAGCGTTCGATGGCGGCGGGGATCTTCTCGGGGAAGTAGCGATAGAAGACGTTGGCCTGCCCCATCATGGGCCCTACCCCGCCCATCTGGAACATCAACCACTGAATGGCCTGAGAGCGGCGTTTGGGATCCGCCGGCAACAATTTGCCCGCCTTCTCCGCCAGATAGATAAGGATGGCGCCCGACTCGAATACGGCGAAATCCTCGTTATCCCGATCGACAATGGCCGGAATGCGGCCGTTGGGGTTGATGGCCAAAAATTCCGGCTTCTTCTGATCCAGTGCCGAGAGATCGAGAGGAATAACCCGATAGGGCAATCCCAGCTCTTCCAGTGCAATGGCCACCTTGAAGCCATTGGGGGTTGCGGCGGTGTAAAAGTCGATCATGATTCACTCCTTGTTGGTCATAGCCAGATTGCACGGTTGGAACTGGGTGCAACACCATAGCCGCCTCATCTTGCAACAAGTGACCGGCTCCAGACCATTAAAAAGCGGCGCACCGTAGGCCAAACAAGGCCACGGTGCGCCGCTGGTGCGCTCTGGCAATGGTAGATATTAGTTGATCACGGTGACCGGCTTGCGCTGGCGCAGCATGATCAGGCGGGAAAGCAGCGGGAAGTAGGACTCCAGCTTGCGCAACAGCACCCGGCTGCAGGCAGGCTCGGCCAGCTCCGACTCATCCAGCACGATGCCGTTTGAGACAAAATAGAAACGGGGGTCACGCACATCCGGCCCGCAGACCGTCAGCTCCTTGTCCCCCTTGCGGATCAACAGCGGCAAGACCGGCAAACCGATCGTCTCATCCTCTCCCCGGGCAAATCCGGCATCCTGCCAGGGCGCATCGCCGTCGATCAGCAGGATCGCCGCCTCCGTCTTGGCCGGTTGCCACTGGGCCAGGGGGGTCACGGTGATGTGGGCAAAGTGATCACCATACTCGGGTGATGACCGCAAGATGGCCAACAGTCCCTCGCTGGCAGCTGACACGTTCTGACTCACTAATGACAAATTCATGGTTCACATCCCTATGCTCATGACAGCCTGTATCCGACTGCTGGGATAAGACTAGCGCAGATCTGGTCTATATTGGAGCCGTCAAATCTGGCAGTGGTAATCAATTGGTCGTAGGGGGATAACAGTTGCCATCGCACAAAATACTGGTATCATACCGCGTCCTTTTATCCCCCGTTCTTTAACATCCAGTGGTGAACCTATGCATCCGATGCTGAATATCGCCGTGCGCGCTGCGCGCAACGCCGGTCAAGTTGTAGTAAAAGCCTTCTCCCAGCCCGAGAACATTGAGGCTATCCAAAAAGGCAGCAATGACTTCGTGACCAACGTTGACCGTGAAGCCGAAGCGGCCATCATTCACACCATCAAAAAATCTTACCCTGAGCACAGCATTGTTGCTGAAGAGTCTGGTGAGATTGCCGGTACCAATCCGGACTACCAATGGATCATTGACCCACTGGATGGCACGACCAACCTTGTCAAAGGCATTCCGCACTTTGCCGTTTCCATCGCCCTGCGCGTGAAAGGCAAAACCGAACAAGCCGTTGTTTACGATCCCATCCGTGACGAGCTGTTTACTGCTACCCGTGGTAGCGGCGCACAGCTGAACGGCTACCGTATCCGTGTCGGCAAAGCCAAAGAGCTGGCTGGCACCGTACTGGCTACCGGTTTCCCCTACAAACAAAAGCACCACATCGAGTCCTACCTGAAAATGTTCCAGAGCATGTTCATCGAATGTGCCGACATCCGTCGCTCCGGCTCTGCCGCACTGGATCTGGCCTACGTGGCTGCCGGTCGCGTCGACGGTTTCTGGGAAATCGGCCTCAAGCCCTGGGACACCGCTGCCGGTGAACTGCTGGCCAAAGAAGCCGGCGCCATCGTCACCGACTTCGTAGGTGGTCACAACTACGAAAACTCCGGCAACATCGTGGTTGCCAACCCGCGTGTCCTGAAAGAGATGCTGGGCAAGATCCGTGAAGAGCTGCCGGAGTCTCTAGCTAAATAAGCCAGCCTTCGAGCAGACAGATAAAAAAACCGGCGCAAGCCGGTTTTTTTATTGCTGCGATATGCCCTGTTCGGGCATTCCAACCAACTGCTTATGCTCTTCTTCCCCGTAGCGCACACCCCAACCGCTCGCCCCGTTCCCCATCCCCAAAACCGTTCGTCGCCCTTCTCTCGTTAGCAAATACGCCTTAACCAACCTTCTCGAATATCACCGCGTACAGGCCGGGATAATCATCTGACCTCCCTGTTCGCCCTGACCTTCATCCTCTTATGAAGAACCCCAACCATCAGGCCTCGTAACGATTGCCAGATAAAAAAACACCCGGCACATGGCCGGGTGTCGTGAGGGCATACAAAGCGCCCCGACTTTTATGAATGAAGAGGCCGGCGTACGCCAGCCCCTTTATCAGGCGAGGCGGAAGCGACCGATGGTCTGCTTCAGACCCACCGCCAGCTGGCTCAGCTCCAGACAGGCGCGGGCAGTATGATCCGCCCCCTGCGCCACCTCATTGGCGGACTCGTTGATCCGCTCGACGTTGCGGCCCAGCTCGTCGGAGACCGCATCCTGCTCGCCGCAGGCGCTGGCAATCTGGATCGCCATGTCGGCAATCTGGGCGACCGCCTCTTCAATCTGCTGGATGCCGTTGCTGGTCTGCTCGCTCTGATCCACACACTGGCGGATCATCTCGCAGCTCTGGCCAGTCACCTCTTTGGCCTGATTGGCGCGCGCCTGCAGGGTTTCGATGATGGCCACGATCTCGCCGGTCGATGCCTGGGTACGACCCGCCAGGGTGCGCACCTCGTCGGCCACCACGGCAAAGCCACGGCCTTGCTCGCCGGCGCGGGCGGCTTCGATGGCCGCATTGAGGGCCAGCAGATTGGTCTGCTCGGCGATGCCGCGGATCACATCCACCACCACGTTGATCTGGGCGGATTCACGCTCCAGCTCTGTCACCAGCGTACCGGCCTGCTCGATCTCTTCGGCAACCCGGGTGATTGCCACCAGCGAACGCTGCACATCCTGATTGCCGTTGCGGGCCAGCGCATTGGCTGAGCTGGCAGAGCTGGAGGCGGTTTCGGTATTGCCAGCCACATCGGCCACGGTGGCCTTCATCTGGGTCATGGCGGTCGCCACCAGCGAGATCTCCTGCTGCTGACTCTGAATGCCCTTGGCGGACTGCTCGGAGACGGCGCTCACCTCGTCGATGGCGGTGCCAAGCTGGGTGACCGCAGCCACTACCTCTTCAATCAGACCGCGCAGGTTGTCCTGCATCTTGAGAGAGGCTTTGGCCAGCATGCCCAGCTCGTCGCGGCCGATGTGCTGACGCTCCAGCTGATGGGTCAGATCGCCGGCAGCAATGGCATTGGCCTGAGCCACCACGGCTTGCAGCGGCAGGCAGATCTGGCGGGTCAGGAACCAGGTCATCACCACCATGAACACCAGCAGGGCGCCGATGCTCACCATGGCGAAGGTGGTCACCATGCTGACGCTGCCAAGCAGGCTGCCACGGTTCTCTTTGACGAAACCGAGGTTCACCTGGATCAGCGAGTTGACCGCCTGCTCCAGCGCCCCGAAGAGCGGGTTGGAGGCAAACAGCTGGGTTTTGGCCTGATCATGCTGGCCCTGCACCAGCAGCATATCAAACTCGTTTACCGAACGTTGATAAGTGAGCCACTGTTGTTTGGCTTGGTTAAACACCTGGCGCTCATGATCAGCACCGACGGTCGCCTCATAGGCGTGAAATGCGTTGTCTACTTTCTGGATATTCTGCTGGATCCGGCTGCGGCGAGCCTGCAGATCAGCGGCATCGTTCACCATCAGCAAGGCAAACTGGGCACGACGGACATAGGAGACGTCATAGAGCAGGGTTTCAACCGACAGGACACTCGGCAGCGTAGAGTCGGTAAAGTTCAGCACCCGATCACGCACACCGCGCAATTCACTGGAGAGAAAAACACCGAAGACAACGTTGACTGCGGCAATGACCGCAAAAACCACGGCAATCTTTTTGCCGATGGAGAGATTCTTGTAAAACATGATTGGCTGTTGATCCTCAACTGCTGACAAGCAGGTAAACAGTAGCGATCACATCCGTATGAGCTGATCCCGGCCATTCCTGACGGGAGATGGAAGGTTGCGAAAGCGGGGGAAGGACGATTTCGCGAGGCGCGCACTCTATCACAATATCGCCTAATCCTTCACCAGATTTCACCAAATGAATGCAAGCTGATTTCCTTCACAACCCGACATTCATCACAAAATATTTATAGCGACCAAATCATTTCAAATAGTTAACCGATAAATGCAATCGAGGCAGTGGCATGGACAAGGGGCCATCAACTCGTTGTAATGACCAACATAATCCGATGGCGGAGCGCCATCCCCCTTCGTTGTAACAATTTGCTGTAACAAGAGGCCTTGTTTATGGATAACAGCTCGTATCTGCCCGCTTCAACCTGGTCTGCCCAGCTGCGTGAACAACTGCAGGCGCGGCCACTTACCGCCCTCGGTCTCTTTATCGCGCTGGCTGCCGTCTTGTTGCTGCTGTTGCAGAGTCTCATCATGCTCGCTACCGGCGAGGTGACCAGCGGCGTGCGCTATGGCCTGATCGGTGGTGCCGCCGGGTTTGCCGCCACCGCCATCGGCGCCCTGCCCGCCCTGTTTCTGCGCTCGGTACCGCAAAAGGTAGAGGACACCATGCTGGGCTTTGCCGCCGGCATGATGCTGGCTGCCAGCGCCTTCTCCCTGCTGCTGCCGGGGCTGGAGGCCGCCGAGGGGATTACCGGCAACGGCTTTAGCGCCGCCGCCGTAGTGGTGGTCGGCATGACCCTCGGGGTGCTGTTGATGCTGGGACTTGATCAGTTCACCCCGCACGAACATGACAAAACCGGCCCCTGCGGCCCCGGCCACGAGAGCTGCTCCCGGGTCTGGCTGTTCGTCTTTGCCATCGCCCTGCACAACCTGCCGGAGGGGATGGCCATCGGGGTGAGCTTCTCGCAGGGGGATATGTCGGTGGGGCTGCCGCTCACCACCGCCATCGCGCTGCAGGATATTCCGGAGGGATTGGCGGTAGCGCTGGCCATGTGCGCCGCCGGTTTTCGCCCCTCTGTCGCCGTGCTGGTTGCCATCGCCAGCGGCCTGCTCGAACCGGTTGGCGCCCTGCTCGGGGTCGGGCTCTCCAGCGGCCTTGCCATCGCCTACCCCATCGGACTTGGGCTCGCCGCCGGCGCCATGCTGTTTGTGGTCTCGCACGAGGTGATCCCTGAGACTCACCGCAACGGTCACCAGACCTATGCCACCCTCGGCCTGATGGCGGGCTTTGCCCTGATGATGACCCTCGATACCGCGCTCGGCTAAAGGCCCTCGCCCCTCTCTCATCAATGCTTTTTATCACCCGCGGCGCTCCCATATGGAGCGCCGCACTTCATCTCTCCTTTCGCTTGTGCCTCTCGGCGCCGACGCCATCTTTTGTTATGATCTACAGCAACTTAAATTCAGCCACACGGCTATCAAGACGAGGTCAGCAATGAAAGTAGGTATTATCGGCGCCATGGAGCAAGAAGTAGCCCTGCTGCGCAGCCAGATGAGTAACCCCACCACCCTGCAACTGGGCGGCTGCGAGTTTTATCAAGGGATGCTGGCAGGCAAAGAGGTGATCCTGACCCGCTCCGGTATCGGTAAGGTCGCCGCCAGCGTGGCCACCAGCTTGCTGCTGGAAAAGTTTTCCCCCGACTGCGTCATCAATACCGGCTCTGCGGGCGGCTTTGCCCAGGACCTGCATATCGGTGATGTGGTGATCGCCAGCGAGATGCGTTTCCACGATGTGGACGTGACCGCTTTTGGTTACGAGATGGGCCAGATGGCGCAGCAACCTGCCGCCTTCCCCTGCGACGAGAAGCTCATCGCGGTCGCTCAGGATTGCATCGCCGAGCAGGGCAAGCACCAGACCAAGGTCGGCCTTATCTGCACCGGCGATCAGTTCATGTGCAAACCGGACGCCATCGCCAAGGCTCGCGCCGATTTCCCGCAGATGCTGGCGGTCGAGATGGAAGGTGCCGCGATCGGTCAGGTGTGCCACATGTTCAAGGTGCCCTATCTGGTGGTACGCGCCATGTCCGATATCGCTGGCAAGGAACAGGTTGAATCCTTCGATGCCTTCATCGAAGTGGCCGGCAAGCACTCCGCCGAAGTGATTATCAAGATGCTCGGCAAGCTGTGATCGAGAACGGCTCGTTTGATTTGATGGCCGACGCCCTCCTCTCGACGACGGCGGCCATTCTGGTGGGGGCTGCCCTGCTGGAGGCGGTGATCCCGTGGCCATCCCATCTGCGTCTTTCGGCCGTCACGCCCCTGCTGACCCGGCTGGGGCACAAGGTACACAGACCCGATGGTTCACCCGGCCAGCAAATGCAGGCCGGCCTGCTGGCGATGCTGGTAGTCTGGCTCCCCTGCGCCGCCGGGCTCTGGTCGCTGCGCAATCTGGCCCTGAGCGAGCCGATCTTCGACCTGCTGTTTCTGCTGTTGATGATCGAATCCCGTCCACTGCGCGAACTCGCCCATG
Source organism: Aeromonas sp. 159 (assembly GCF_963862045.1). NCBI lineage: Bacteria > Pseudomonadati > Pseudomonadota > Gammaproteobacteria > Aeromonadales > Aeromonadaceae > Aeromonas > Aeromonas sp. 159. Next base: position 17,433 of record NZ_CAWLMI010000047.1, read on the forward strand.
CCACCCGCTCGCTCGCCACGCAGGAGACACTGCCGCTGGCGAGATTGCAGGTGGCTCCCTGGCTCAAGCGGGAGACCAGTAATCTCTCGACCATGGGGCTCGCCAAAGCAGTGACGGAGAGCTGTGCCCTGCGTCTGGTCGGCCAATGGGTTGGCCCCTTGATGGGGTACGCTCTCGCGGGGGTACAAGGTGCACTGCTCTGGCGGCTGACTCAGCTGATGAGCCAGGGCTGGAGCATGAAGGATCCCGCGTTTGGCTATTTTGGCCGAGCCACCAGCGCCCTCTATCAGGGGCTCAATGCTCCCACCATCCTGCTGTTGGGGCTGCCGCTCCTGCTCCCGCGGCTCAAGCAGGCCGCACAGCTGCTGCGCAATGGTGCGCTCTGGCCCTATCCCACCATCGGGATGCTGTTGACGCTACTTGCTGACAAGTGCCGGATCCGCCTTGGCGGCCCCCGCTACTATCAGGGAACCTTGCAACGCTGGCCGATACTTGGCAGCGGTGATGACCCCGACGGTGAGTCACCGCGCAAGGTGCTCAATATTCTGCAAGGAATTGGCTGGGGCTGGTTGATGCTGGCGCTGCTTGTCACTGTGGCGGGGTTATTTCATGGTTAGATGGTTGCGATTGCCTATCTGGCTGCCCTGCGTGTTGCTTGCCTGGTTGCCCGCTGCGCTGCAGGCAGCCACTCCGAGCCGGGTGGTGAGCGTAGTACCCCATCTTACCGAGCTGCTTTATGACATCGGTGCCGGTGACAAGCTAGTCGCCATCGACGATGCCTCCGACTATCCTGCAGAAGTGAAAAACAAGCCCAAGGTGGCCAATTATCGCAGCATCAATGTCGAGGCGCTGCTGGCGCAAAAACCGGACCTGACCCTGGGCTGGCGCTCGGCCCAGTCACGCATGCTGGCCCCGCTGGAGCAGCTGGGTATCCCGGTTTTCTACTCTGAGCCTACCGATTTTGCCTCGCTGGCGACCGAGATGCGGGCGCTGGGCAAATTGCTTGGAGTGGAGAAGAGTGCCAACGAAGCCGCCGATCGCTATCTAGCGCGTCTGCATGACCTGCAACAGCGTTATAGCCAGCCAACCGGCGTAAAAGTGTTCTACCAGCTCTGGTACCCTCCACTCACCAGCGTCAGTGGCAATGCCTGGCCGGCTCAGGCCATCGAACTCTGCGGCGGGATCAACGTCATGGCGAATGCCAAGACCCCCTACCCCCAAGTGGACATGGAACAGGTGATAAGAGTCAACCCATCGCTGATCTTGGCAGGGAGTCAAGATCCTGACGCCCTGCGTCACTGGCAGCAGTGGCCAAACCTTGATGCGGTGAAACATCACCGACTGATGCTGGTCAACTCCGATGAGCTGCACCGATTCACCCCAAGAGCCCTCAATGCGGTGGAAGATATATGCAGAGCGATCAGAAAGTAACAAAAGCCAAAGAGACCAAGACCTGAGTGATACCCTTGGCTTTAAAACCGTTTTTATGAATTGATCACACTCTTTACAGAAAAAGCTGGTACTTTATTTGCTAGCATATGATTCATCTACTGTTTTTGAGACGAGATGCCCACAATGTTCAACGATAAAACGCTACTCATAACTGGTGGCACTGGCTCGTTTGGCCAGCGATTGGTCAAGACAGTACTGGAACGTTATAAACCCAAACGCCTTATCATCTATTCTCGTGACGAGCTGAAACAGTTCGAGATGCAGCAAGAGTTCGACGATTCCTGCATGCGTTATTTCATTGGGGATGTCAGAGACGCCAACCGCCTTACCATGGCAATGCGTGGAGTGGATTACGTGGTTCATGCAGCCGCACTGAAACAGGTTCCTGCCGCAGAATACAACCCCATGGAGTGCATCAAAACAAATATCCATGGTGCTGAGAACGTCATCCAGGCGGCCCTGCTCAATCAAGTCAAAAAGGTTATCGCCCTCTCAACTGACAAAGCTGCCAACCCGATCAATCTCTATGGCGCCACCAAGCTCGCATCAGACAAACTCTTCGTGGCGGCCAACAACATTGCGGGGCAAGACCCCACCCGTTTTGCAGTCGTTCGGTACGGCAACGTTGTTGGTTCCCGCGGTTCTGTTGTTCCCTTCTTCCAAAAGCTGATTGATCAGGGTATTGATGCCTTGCCCATCACCCATGAAGAGATGACTCGTTTCTGGATCACCTTGCAACAAGGGGTGGATTTCGTCTTGGATAATTTTGGGCGGATGAAGGGGGGGGAAATATTCGTTCCCAAATTGCCATCTGTTCGCATCACAGATTTGGCCAGTGCCATGGCACCAAACCTGCCACACAAGATCATCGGCATTCGTCCGGGAGAGAAGCTCCATGAAGTGATGTGCCCTGCCGATGACTCTTATCACACCTTTGAATTTGATGACTTCTTCGTGATCGGCCCAACAATCAACTTCAATAATCGCAACAACGACTTCTCCAAGACAGCTGCGGGCGAAAAAGGAAAGATGGTCGAGCAGGGATTTGAATACAACTCTCGAAGCAACCCTGACTTTTTCTCCATTGAACAGCTACAGAAGATGAACCAGAGCAAGGTAGCAGAATGATCCCCTACGGCCGTCAATCTATCAGCCAGGCAGATATCGATGCTGTCGTGGAAGTGCTCAAGTCCGACTTCCTGACCCAAGGGCCGGTCGTTCCACGCTTCGAGCAAGCGGTTGCCGACTACTGTGGAGCTAAATTTGGGGTGGCGGTCAATTCAGGTACTGCAGCACTCCATATCGCCTGTCTGGCGCTGGGCGTTGGCCCCAGCGACTGGGTCTGGACATCCCCTATCAGCTTCGTGGCATCAGCCAATTGCGCTCTCTATTGCGGTGCACAAGTCGACTTCGTCGACATTGAATCAGATACCGGCAACATGTGCGCAGTGGAACTGGAGAGGAAGCTGATTGCCGCCAAGGCGGAAGGGAAACTACCCAAGGTAGTAATACCGGTGCACTTTGCCGGCCTCCCCTGCGATATGCAGGAGATCCACCGCCTAGGGCAAGAGTATGGCTTTCGGATCATCGAGGATGCCTGCCACGCCCTGGGGGCTCGCTATCACGATGAACCCACCGGCAACGGCCGCTACAGCGACATCACCGTCTTCAGCTTCCACCCGGTGAAGATCATCACCACTGGTGAAGGGGGAATGGCCATGACCAACGACCCTGCGCTTGCCAAGACGATGCGCATGCTCCGTAGCCATGGCATCACCCGTGAACCGGAAGACTTTATCAATGAGCCGGACGGCCCTTGGTACTATGAGCAGCAGATGCTCGGCTTCAACTACCGTATGACCGATATCCAGGCAGCGCTGGGATTAAGCCAGATGCTGAAATTAGATGAATTCTTAACACAACGGAAAATAATTGAACATAAATATCAACAAGAAATAGATACATCACATGCTTCATTCTTGACAAAACTTAATGACAGGGAGTCAGCCAGACATCTAATGATCATTCTTGTCAACAAGAAAAAAAGGGATTTTTTATACAGCCATTTAAATAAAAATGGCATTGGGATAAACGTTCATTATATCCCTATATACTTGCAGCCATATTACAAAGAAAAGTATGAGCCACTTGTAAACGCATCGAAATTTTACTCAACATGTATGACTATCCCTATGTTTCCGGCACTGGGGGACAGGGATCTCAACATTACTATTTTAACTATAAATTCACTATTATGGACATAGCATATGTTGAATGAATCTACAAAAGAAAATTTACGAAGAAAATCAGGTTACATAGACATTGTCCAGATAGTTGAAGGACACCCCCTATTTAGTTGGATTGATATAAATGTAACTGAACTCTGCAATAGAAAATGCATTTTTTGCCCCCGGGTTGACCCTGATAAATACCCTAATCAAAATATACATATGAGCATAGATTTAGCTAAAGAAATTGGAAATCAACTTGAGATGCTAAACTATAACGGTGTAGTTGTGTTCTCGGGATATTCGGAGCCAATGCAATGTCCACATCTAGAAGAAATTATAGCTGCTTTTCCTAAAAAAATAAGATTAGAAATGGTGACCAATGGTGATTTTTTAAAGCCAGAGAAAATCAAAAGACTATATGAAGCTGGATTAAACTATTTTGTAGTAAGTATGTATGATGGTCCAGAACAAACTGAGAAGTTCAAAAAAATGTTTAACGATGCAGGCTTAAATGAAAATAGCTACATTCTGAGAGACCGTTGGCATAATAAAGAAGATAGTTTTGGGCTAAAATTAACAAACCGAGCTGGTACAATAACGATCGGTGATCAACCGGAAACAGAGCCAACCCACCCTTGCTATTACACGGCATACTCACTAACCATTGATTGGAATGGCGATGTAATGTTATGTATGCAAGACTGGAATAAAAAAATAAAATTTGGTAATGCGTCTCAACAACCATTGGTTGATATATGGAATAGCAAGGCACTCAATAGTTACCGTAAAAAACTAATCAATGGCAATCGAACATGCTCACCATGTTATAAGTGCAATACTGATGGCACATTACATGGACATAACCACGCAACTATTTGGAATGAAATACTAAAATGAGTAATACAAAAAATAATATTTTGTTCGACAATATTCACACCATAAAGAAACAAATGCATTTAGATGAGATGATGGTGAGAACATGTAGAGAAATCATTGCTTTAGATAATGACACCCCATTTTCAGATTCATGTACAATATGTGGTAGTCATTTGATCGAATACTTTACTGAGCGATATGGATTTACGCTTTCACGCTGTTGTGAGTGTGCACACATATTTTGCAATCCTATGCCAAATAAAAATCAGCTAGATTATTACTATAATAGTGAAATGAAAGATTTCGAAAATGAGTTCTTTATAGAATCATTTGAAAATAGAGTGCCAATATTTGAACGCAGGATTGATATTATCAAAAAATATCTTTCATGCGGAAAGCTATTGGATGTAGGTAGCGCAATTGGCATTTTCTTAACCGCCATAACACGGCAAAATTTAGCGTACGAATTATTCTCCTGTGACCCATCAGCGTCAGCTTGCCGCCTTATTGAAGAAAATTTTTGCAATGTCAAAACATTCCAATGCATGGTGGAAGATCTAAATATATCCTCGTACTTTGATGCTATTACTATGTGGGATACATTAGAACATGTAATGGCCCCAATAACTGTCGCAAATAAAATTCATTCATTACTTAAAAAAAATGGTTTTTGGTTTTTCTCAACACCGAATACTAGTAGTTTTGAATGGATGACGGCAGGTGACAAGCATGTCCAAATTCTTCCTCCTGGGCATATTAATTTGTTTAACCTATCGTCAATAGATATTTTATTAAAAAAATCTGGCTTTAAATTAATAGAAACTCACACCTTGAATGGCTCATTAGACATCAGCTATGTACAAAAATTAATTAAATCATCACCATCATTTCAAAAAAGCTTAGGTGCCTTTTTAAATAGCCATATTACTGATCAAAATTTCGCAGATCTGTTTGCTGATTTTTTGGTAAAAACAAAAACTGCTGGAAATATTTTTGTAATCGCACAAAAAGAGGGCTAATAACATATGGAAAAATATACAATACATCATGCTGATTACGAAAAAGATGCGACTAAATATATATCGTCCAAAGGAGCGTTTTTAATAAATGAAAATGGTAGTTCCATTTTTGATGCCGGTCTGGGTGCGGGAAGTCAAATTCTTGGACATTGCCATGACGATGTTATTCATTCATTAAAAGAGCAAGCGGAAAGAGGCATGCTCTTTTTAAAAAATAATCCTCAAATACATTTATTAGCAGAGCAACTTAGCTGTGTACTCCCTCATGAGTTAAAGAATTTTGTTTTTTGCAATAGCGGTTCAGAGGCCACACAAAGAGCAATAAGATATGCAAGAGCAGCCACAAGTAAGAACAAAATAGCCAGTTTTCATGGTGGCTGGCATGGTATGAATGAATGGACACTACAAGACGATGGTGGTCGTTTTGGTGGACAAGACATAAGATTACCAAGCGGTATTCCATTATCTATTCTCGAACACAGCATTTTACTTCCATATAACGACCAACTAGCATTTGATATATTATCTCAAAATAAGAACCAGCTAGCGGCAATCTGTATAGAGCCCATTCAAGGTTCAAACCCAAGAGGGGATATAATTTCATTTCTAAAAAAAATAGAAGCATTCTGTAAAGATAATGGTATTCTAGTCATTTATGATGAGATCATAACAGGCTTCAGATTAGGGATCGGTGGTGCCTGCACCAAATGGAAGCTTAATCCAGATATCGTCACTTACGGTAAAATTTTAGGTGGAGGATTACCTGTAGGTCTCGTCGCATTTACTGATGAAGTATCACAATTAACGTTCAAAAATAAAGAAAAAAGAATTCTTTCAGGTGGAACATTTTCTGCCAACCCATTAATGGCAACGACGGCATGCGCAGTTATTAACTGCTTAAAGCATAGAGACTATTCTTTGATTGACAATCTAGCATCCACCCTTCGAGAGCAAACAAATAAGAAACTAACTGAATTAGGCATCCCCTGTCGCCTGTCTGGAGAAGCATCGATTAATAGATTGTATTTTACTGATATCCCTATACAAAACAGGGCGCATAGAGACCAAGTCGAATTGGATACCACTATTCAGCAACGTTTTCGTGAGAACATGATGAAACTGAATGTTCTTTGGCCGACCAATGGTATTATTTTTACTGGATTCTGTCATAATAAAGAGATGATAACAGAATTTGGTTCCAAAATAGTTTCAGCATTACAGATAACGTTGGAATAAAATATGTTTAAACTTCACTTCAAAACTTTAGCATATAAGTTCTATGCACCATTATTATTTAAAGCAATGAAGTTATATGGCAGAATAATGTTTTCCTTACCTAAAGAAGATCAGATGGAAATCGCGTCTACATTATGGGACCGTTTTCTTGCAAAGAAATTCTTATCTGAGCATTGGCAGGTAAATGGTACAGCTGCATACCAACTACCATGGGAAAAAAAATCAGAAAAAATATATATTTTAGGTTGTGGCAGCAGTATTAACAACATTACTGATGAAGAGTGGGATTTAATTAGTAAACATGATAGTATTGGAGTTAATTATTTTTACTTCCATGATTTCAAACCAACTGCACATTTTGTTGAATTAGGGAAATCTCAAGCGGCTTTCAATTGTATTCATGAGTTTTTATTATGTAACAAAGAAAGAAACGAACCTGTTTTTATGCAGATTAGGCATCTAATTTACAATGAGACAAGGCTTAAATCGAATAAAGAACGTGTTCATTTGTACTCTCCGACAACCATGCAGAGCAAGAACACACATATATTAAAAAAGTATTTAAAATTATTTTATTTTCCACCTTCTAAGAATAAACCATTGATCCATCATTGCTCAACACTTGATTGCGTTATAAATTTTGCAGTTCGACAAGGCTATAAAAAAATTTGTTTGGTTGGGGTTGATCTAAATAACAACCAATACTTTTGGGATGCATTTCCGAAAAATATCCACTACAATAAAGCTATTGATGCAGTAAATGAAGACTACGCTGCTGTAAATTGGAGTAGAGATGAAGACACTTGCCATGCAACCGTAAACACGGTATTGACGGACAAGTATAACTGTCTAGATTTGGTTACATACCTCAAACTGCTAAACGATACTATTTTTAGTACAAATGGCATCGACTTGGTAGTTTCAAATAAGACCTCTCTGTTGGCGAGCTATTTTTCATATCAGTCGATAAGTGACTTTTCAAACTACAAGAGTGAACATTATGAGTAAATCAGGCAGTTATATTTTCAAAGAGATTAACGATAAACTAGTCTTCGTTGGTGATTTTGAAAGATTTTATCAGGAAGATAATGACCCTTGGGGGCAATCAGCCTCATCTGAAATGAGTATATATTACCAACTATCACGTCAAAGACTGATGTCAATACTATCTACAATTAAAGAAAAATCTATGATAGTCGAAGTTGGCTGCGGCTTGGGATATGTGACAAAACTAATTTCAGATGAATTTCCACAAAACAATAACATTGTAGGGCTAGACATTAGCGAGACAGCCATAAACAAAGCCAAACTGTTATTTCCAGACTTAAAATTCATTTGTGCTGACATAACATCACCACGCTTTAAATATGACTTTGGACATGTTCGCGCGAATGTTGTCATTCTAAATCAGTTACTTTGGTATATCCTTGAGTCTCTTCCGAACGTTATGGCGAATATCTACTCCACTTTGGAGGATGATGGATTTTTAATCATATCGAATGCTTTTGCGCGAGAACAAAGATATGGTACTGAATTCATTGATCACTTCCATGGGGCAGCTCATTTTTTTTCAAAACTAGATGGCTTCAAACTGATTCATGCCTGCTTCTACAACGATAATGAAGAACACGATGACGCTCATTTCTTACTTAAAAAATGTAGTTAAACGCATTATGTTTTTATATGTACAGATCTAAATAGCCGTTCCGAATAGTAGATCACCAGATGTAGGGAACTCAGTCCAGTTTGGTGTGTACAGATCTAGTTATCACGGCATTGTTTCCCAAATCAGCCAGCAGTCATGACTTCCCCTGCCCTTGGTGACCGTTACACTCGGGGCTTTCTGACAGGCATGCCCAGTGTATTCAGCTTGTTTATGGCGCTTACATACGCCATGACTTCTCCCACTTGGCCGTTGTAGTTACGCAGACTGATTTTTCCCGCCAGCAACGGCTTGAACCGATACATTGCCGTCTCTGCCAGCGAGCGACGGTGATACCCCGATATCTTCTTCCAGTGCGCCAGCCCTTCCTTGCGCATTACCAGCACAGCCTCATTTCTTGGATGTCCCTTTTTCCAGAGTCCAGTGTTCTTGCGAGGCGGGATACAGGCTGTCGCCCCTTTGCACGAGATAAGCTGATGGCTGGCATTGCTGTCATACGCGCCATCCGCATAAACACGTCCCAGCTTACGCCGCAGTAGATTGAGTAAGGTTGGCACATTCTCCAATGACACTTCTGCTGCCACGATATCGTGGGTCACCGGGTCTACCGCCAGCTGCAACTTGCGCCACACTCGCCGTTTCTCGGCGCCGTGTTTTCTGACCTTCCACTCGCCTTCACCAAATACCTTCAGGCCGGTCGAGTCGATAACTAGGTCGGTAATGCCTCCCTTTGGGGGCTGTCGATAAGCCACTGTCACCGTGCGTGCTCGCTTGCTGACACAGCTATAGTCCGGTGCACACAGCGGTACATTCATCAACTCGAACAGGGAGTCGAGTAGTCCCTGTGTTGCTCGCAGAGTGAGGCTGAAAATCCCCTTGAGCATCAGGAAGGTTGCTGATGCAGATTTGAAGAGGATGGTGGTGATCAGATCACCGAACCCTCAGTTAGTTCCATTCAAGCTGCATCGATTTGGGAAACAACGCCCTAATAACCATTAATATTACATTTATAGTTCTCCACCATATCAACCAAATATGAATACCCTAAAAGTTCAAATCTTGCTGTTGGTGTATATGCATCTTGTACATATGGAAAACCGCCTACCACTTTTAAAAACTCACACTGAGCATCAGGACGCAACTCAGACAACTGCCCCCATAAATACTCTATAGAATTATAATTAGCCGACTTTATTGTTCCGTCTATCAAAAGTGGCGTTTTATAATCTTCATCCTTCACAAGGATGAGCATTCTATTTAAGAAACGCTGTAAATCATCATTATTAAACACAAGACCATTCTCTTTTAAAGCTAACACAGCACGAATATCTAGTGAGGCATGATCTATATCCACATAGTCAGGCGAAGATGATTTTTCTTGACTAGGAGTGTTCTTGGATAACTGTCCCTTACTCCATCCATCCCTATACATTCCCCACCAATATGGCCAAAGGTAGGAATTGCTATCCTCTACATATTGCAAATGTCTTTTAAATAACTTACCTAGTGAAGTTGCTATCTCCAGATATTTATCATCATGAGAGATTATAGCGTAATTTATAAGAGGTCTTACATACGCGTTCATCATATTAAAAGGTAGGTTTACTCTGTCATATTTATAACCATCCCCATCAGGAAAAGTGTAATAAGCCTCTCCTTTTTTAATAATTCCTAAAACATCAGAATCATAATTATAAAACTGTTTATGATGATGCGCATAATTATTTTGAAAAACCTTCTTCAAGTCATTCAAATAATTAGGATAGCGTTTGTTCAATTCCTGACTTGATGCAATTTCTTTTGCCAACATAAGTAATGAATCAAGAATTATTGCATCATGAACAAGAAATGATGTGGCCTTATTATTGTTAGAGAACACTTTAACGTCCCAACCTGACTTCGTATCATCATGAGATACACTTCTATCATTCGATCTGATTATATGCGAAGCCCTTTCTGCTGCTATATATAAGTATGATATGTCAGATGTTTTTTTATACATATTAATTAGAGATAGTATCACCGGAGATTCAGTGATAGACAGCATTGCATAGTCATTATTATAAATAGAAAAACCAGTGATTGGAGGTGAATATCTTTCAAGAAGTGCTTTATAGGTGATAACTGAATCACCAGGTGTTTTTTTAACGAGATTCACACCATTGTTAGATAAAAAAACATCCTTTCCGCTTATGCAGGTTATATCTGTTTTCTCGTAATTATCATTTATCGCCGCAGTACAAAAACTATCTCGATGTCTTTTTATTTCAAATAAGACACCATTATTCTTGGTTAATATGTTTTGAATGAAAGAATCATCTTCATAAAATGTACTTACAACCTTCCCATTCTCTATGAAATCTATTTCAGATCGCTGCTGGTCATAATTTTTCTTTACTACAGCAACCACCCCCTTAGGCAACACTGTGTAATCTGTTATTGTATTTGGATATATACTCGACAATACCTCCTCTTCCGCTGCATTAGTCGTCAATCTCATACGCATTATTTTAATTTTTCGATCTTTACTTGAAATATCATCTTGATACCAATATATATACTCTCCATTGATCATCGGTTTTCTATGGATTGATGAGTCACTCCCAATGATAACTCTATTTTTTCTTACCCTATCCATAACAACTACTCGATCACCACTTCCATTTGGTTCAAAATTAACCCAATAGATATAGCTAAGATCTCTGCTAGCACCTAGTTGCCATTTAATTCCAGGAATACCTAATGATATATTCTCTGAGTGGTTATTATCATGATAAAGAGAGATATAGTTTTTATCCGGTGCATTCCATTCTATTGTCACTCTGGAGTGTTTATCACCAACAACTTCAGTCACAAGAGGTTTAATTAATATTTTTATATCAAACTTACCATTGTTAACCTTATAACCACCAGTACTATCTGGCCAACCAAATACAGTGCCATTTTTATAAAAAAGACCATGACCTAAGTCTGTGAACGGCATACCATCACTTTCTTTTAAAATTGAAACTTTGACATACTCACCAACTTTGCCATTAACCACAATTTCTTTTTTATTAAAAAGGAATGTCGCAGACATAAGCAGTAACACTAAAAAAACAAAATAAGTACATTTACCTTTCAAAATCCCCTCCCACCCCAAAATAGTCCGATGATATCAGATGATATTATCATTTCAAAACTTTAATTTAAAACTGATTTATCGAAATAGCTCATCATGTGCAACATATAATACACGCCACAATAGCCAAGTCTTATAAAATTACGGACCAACATTAACTTTTTATAGATATGATATTCATATTGCACAAACACACATTCCTTCGTTGGGTTAGAAGGGCATTGCCTCATCTGAAAGAAACTGATGGAGAGTGAAGAGCAACATGGCATGTACAGATCTAGTTATCACCTGACACCGGCCTCAAACCGGTGTCTTGTTTACGCTACTTTAGTGCACATGTATGGAAATGGTATTCACCTGACAGTTGACCCAAAAGGGAGTGGTCATACGGCTTCAAACCGGATAACAAAACGGTACCCCTACCGTGTTATCTGGAGTCACCGTATGACCACCAACGAGAAAGTAGCACGTCGCAAACTCAGCCTGCTAGAGCTCGCCAAAGAACTCAATAACGTCAGCAAAGCCTGCAAGCTCATCGGCTACAGCCGTCAGCAGTCTACGAAATTCGCCGTAATTACCAGACCTATGGCGCCGAGGACTTGCTCGATAAACAGCCCGGTTGTAAAGGGGCTCATCTCAATCGGGTTGCGCCCGAGATTGAACAGGCCATCCTCGATTACTCCCTCACCAGACCAACCCATGGCCCGCTGCGGGTCGTCCAAGAACTCGCTCTGCAGGGCATCAATGTCAGTGCCGGTGGCGTGCGTGGCGTATGGCAACGGCACGACTTGCTCTCCAAACACGACCGCTTGTTGCGCCTAGAGAAAACCCACCGTGAGCAGACCATTGAGCTCAATGACGAGCAAATTCGCCTGTTAAAGCGCTTCAGCCCCGAGTTTCGTGAACGCCAGATTGAGGTTCACTACACCGGAGAACTGGTGGCGGTCGACACCTTCTTCGTCGGCGCACTCAAGGGGGTGGGCAAGGTGTATCTGCAAACCGTACTGGACTGCTACAGTCGCCACGCACCAGCAAGCTGCAGGTAACCTCGGTTCATGTGCTCAATGAAACGGTACTGCCGTTCTTCGAAGCCCATGAGGCTCGGGTCTAGACCATCCTGTCGGATAACGGGCGCGAGTTCTGTGGACGACCTGACCACCATACCTACGAGCTGTTCCTGCACCTGGAGGGGATTGAGCACCAAACCACCAAGGTACGCAGGCCACAGAGCAACGGCTTTATCGAGCAGCTACATCGAACCTTGCTGGATGAACACTTCCGTATCAAGGGTGGACGACCTGGTATGAGTCGGTGGTGCAGATGCAGACAGACCTGGACAGCTACCTGGATCACTACAACACCCAGCGGCCACATCAGGGCAGGATGATGGAAAAACAGACTCCCTACTGCATGTTCAAGAAGGGTCTGAAATTGATACCAAATGAAGTGCGCACTAAAGTAGCGTAAACAATACACCGGTTTGAGGCCGGTGTCAGGTGATAACTAGATCTGTACACAATGCCGTGATCTACTATTCGGAACAGCTATTTAGCATAATTTTGTGGATTTCCACCACATCTGAAGCACTAATTATATTAAACAACATCAATATCGGAACTCATGCTTTTCACTAACGTATATATCTCTTGATAGTAGGCATCAGACGCGATAATGACGGCATTGATTTTTGTAAAATTAATTTTATCGGGCATTAAAATTGGTATTTTGCATGTACATTTTTTTTTGGTGTAATCTTTATCAAAAAAACATACTGGAGTTATATCTGCCGCTTGCAATATATTATAAATCCTGCGACCTATATCGCCAGCGCCATATATAGCAAATCTATTGTTATGTTTTTTGCCAAGAGATAAAATCTTATATAGTCTTTGATCATCAAAGCGATATCCAGCTCCTAACAAATACATTCTATAATCAAGCAATTCTTGAGGTTTTAAGACCAGAGACGAACTTGCTGACTTGACTATCGATTTGAGCAATTGATAGAGTGGGAATAACTCAGTATGCTTCTGTATTGTACCCAGCAGGAACTGTAGCTCCCCTAGATTCAATAATTTTTTTGAACTAACAACAATAGTCATAAGATCCATAATCAGAGTCTCAAGTTCATGAGGCATAGATATAGGCCTTTTATCTAATCTCAATGACAATCCTGCTAATATAGGGATGATATATGAAAAGGACATATCAACATTATATTTAAGCATGGTTGACACATTGTATAACCATACATCAAAGATTGCCTTTTTCATTTTCTCGGTATTAGTAGACATTGAACCATCGCGCCGATGATATGCAACACCAACTTTATGCAAACTTATAAAGTCGACTTTATTCAATGCCATTCTAAATATCAGGTCATAGTCCTCACATCCTCCATTCGTTCTTTCGGTGATGTCAAAACCAGAAACATCTATCAAATCACTCTTATGAAACAGAAACGAATGCACGGGAGCTAAGTTATCAATCATCAATGCAGGAATTACATCACCGAAAGCAGGATATACATCTCGAGATATGCCACTATTTTCATTAATCTCTTTATAACCAATTACACTGACTACTCCTGATGATTGACTTATACACGCAGCTTGTGCTATTAAGCATCCGGGTAAAAGAGTATCATCGGCATCAAGAAATTTGATCAGTTTACCTGCCGCATTATCTATCCCAGTGTTTCTTGCTGCTGACAAGCCTAAGTTTAATTGCCTGATCAACTGTATAGAAAACGAATATTCTATAGCAGGCAGTGTGACAGGGGTTACTGAACCATCGTCGACGATAATAACTTCCAAGGGGTGATATTTTTGTTGCTGGATAGAATCGAGAGCACGCTCAAGATACTCTTCTTGCTGGTAACATGGGATAATTATGGAGATCAACATATGTTTTATCTCTCAATAAAATCAATTGATAATATAAATATTAAAGATCACATGATATGTATTATACCCATGTGCATGTAAATCATTTTTTTCTTAAAACAGTGATGCAGTCTATATGTGCAACTCCCCAATCAATGATATTTTGGCTTATAACATCGAAGCCATGATGCTTAGCTATAAAAGCAACATCATCCTTAGATATATTACTTCGTCCATTTATATTCAAACTCCACAAATCAAAGACACTTATCTTACTAGTTAATGCTGCCAGGTTAGAATGATGCATAAGCACATATCCGCGCCGTTGTAATACCCGACTAAATTCACAGAGATAGAAATCAATACTCTTATATGAAAAGTGAACCATCGCATCCCATGAGTAAACTAGACTAAGTGAACTATCAACTATCGACAGAGCTCCAGCCGTATTGCACTGGACCTGCACATTTGGATATTTAGCAAAGCGTTCACGACAGACATCAACCGCTTTAGTGCTGGCATCAATCAGCTGTAAATGTTGACAACGCTCCTGCATCAGCTCAGCAATGCGTCCTTCTCCACAGGCAAAATCCAGAACATTGCTATAGTCTAACTCTCCTTCCAGTTTTTCAAGAATAGGCTTTATAAATTTATTATATTGATCCTGAGCAGCAAGTTCGGCTGACTTGTAATAAGCTCCCCAGTCATAAGCAGCTGGAGTAGCACTCAATCTTGCTTGGATGAAATCAAGTACATCAACCTCTTGTGCATCTTCTATCGTGATCAACTTGGAAGCAGCAACACCTCTCGTTATTAAATACTCAGTCATCTCATTTTTAAATGCCTGCGATGCGATTATAATTTGCTCTGGTTGCTGCCAGTCCATCATATTTGGGGGAAGACAAATCAGTTTCCCCTGCTGTCCTTTTGATTCAAATTTTTGGTCTACTAGCCAATCGACTTGGCAATAGTTGATAGCACTTAGTTGACTTAAAAAGCTCTTGCTTATCTCACCAGCACCATAAATGGCAATAGTCGCACCTTTATTGACTCTATCAAAAGGAAACATTATTAAATTCATTATATCATCCTGAAAAATTATGTAGCAAAAACATATCATATACAAACAAGACAAGAACCCTCACTAATTTCATCTATGATTTCATCCCGATAAGGAATTGAAGCAATTATTACTGCATCAATACCCGCCACCTTTACAAGATGATTATTTATTTCCACCCCCATGAACTCGCCACTTACACTCTTATCAACAATGTACTCTATTAAATATCCATCCATATTTCTTATTATTTCATAGCAAAGACGCCGCCCTCTCTGACCAGCCCCCCAAACTACAATATGTGCCCCATCAGGAAATTTATTTTTAAGGCGGGATAAGATATCCATATCATCTTGATCGAGATATGTTTGAAGTGGCTCACATGCATACTCAGTCTCAGCACGACTTACCAGATAACTATTTTTGAAAGGATGAGCACAATATACATGCCAAGGCTTTTCCTGACCACAGAAATGCACCAAAACTGGTTCGGAAATATCCTTTTTCGCAAGATGATTGGGTTGAGCATTCCACTTCTCATCAAGATAAAGAACCTTATTTTGCAAAACAATGTTTAGGGCATCCTGATCATTGTGCTCGAAACCATTATTATCTATCAGCAGTTTCAATGCCTGCTGACTGATATTATTTTCTCGCCATTTCCCAAGATCCATCAACATGAAACCTGCGTTGAAATACCTTCCAGATGATATTCCACGCACTTGCTGCTTCTCTTTGTCACATCCCAAGATATGGTCTGATACCACGGCAACTATGGAATCCATCATATCTATCGACCAAAGTGTACTAATATCTCCAATCGCTATCATGTCAGCATCGATGAACACGACCTTTTCAACATTGTGCAAGACTTCAGGTATGGCAAAACGATAATAAGTAACTTCGTTCAATCTATTATTATAGAGACTACTGATTGGGATTTCTTTATAATCAGGAAAATCATCATAAAAACCAATTTTTATATTTTGCGAAGTCAATGACGTCAACTTAAATATGTTATCTTCATTAAGCCTGCCCAATATATGACATTTTAGCTGAAAGTTCTGACTCAGATGCTTACCAAGACTATGTATCAAAGCAGCCAAATGAATGGCAAAGGCGTTATCAATGCAGAAGGCAATATGGATTGTTTTTTTCATGTAATTACCTAGTCAGGTTAATGAAAATACACGGTCAATCAGCCAAAAATTCTTTCAAGCACGCGTTCTGGCTCATTTTTATGTTGCCATGCAAATTCATGACGCTCATCAAAGAACCACTCATACTGAACGGAATAAGTGATGAAGAGATCAAAAAGAGCCCAGTTTCCGGCACGTAAGAAATACAATGCGGTGGAAAACCATAGATGACTTTTTCCCCTTTTTACTAACAACTCATCCATTCCTGCATGAAGAGCCAAATCACATGCCGCCAGCATGTCTTGCAAAGCAAGTTTGCGACGAGTTTCTGAGGAACGAATGGCACTACATATGCTACTATCGTGAATACGATAACGCCCATATACTTGCGAAATACGGTCTATATTTCCACCCAGATAAGATGAATTAAGAATATGCCATGAGTAATCATTCACTATGTGGCAATCTAAATTTACCGCATCCAGCATTCTTTCGTGCCGGCGAAAAGCGCAGGAACTAGTATTAAAAAAGAGTCCATATAGCACTAAGTGCTCTGGACTTGCTCGATCAGGAATATATTTGGCGTTGTAATAATCTTTGCTGAATAGCGAAGTGATCCGATTTGAATCGCTATCAAATACTTCCGCTTCGTGATAAACGAATCCACAATCTGGATGCTTATCTAGATGATCATTCAACGCCTGCAGCTTGCCAGGTAGAGCCAAATCATCGCCATCGACATAAACCAGATACGAGCCCAGAGCTTGTTCCAACAAGGCACGAATGGTCAGGCACACCCCTATGTTTTTTTTGTTTTGCAATGTCCGCAGTGTGGGCCACTCTAATGCCAGCCGCTGCATAATGGCCCAGGAGTCATCGCTCGAGCCGTCATCAATGGCAATGACCTCAAAATCGAAATTGGTTTGCTGTTCCAGCAGACTAAGCAGACAGGGCTCGATAAAGCGCCCGAGGTTATACACCGGCACCAGTACGCTGACTTTCATAGAGGATCCAGAAGTAGAGTAAAAAAGAAGCGAATTGGAGAAAATGGACAAGGCTACCGCACGGTCTCTGTCAACCCTTCCTGCCCTTCATGGTAATATTTACTGCAAGAGCCGTGCCTGACCAAGCTAATTCATTGATATGACTTGATTTATGTGACTTGGAATCCACTATTCAATACGGTCAAGCTGACGGCTGCAGGCCACCAGCATGTCGATGCCGTCCCAGAGCCATTCGAATGCCAGCGCTTGTCCCGGACTTGCCACCCTATCGATACGGCAGCAAGGCGACAGCTGTAGAGCACACTCAAGCCGCATTTTATCTGGCCCAACCCAGACACAGGTCTGCATATCCCAAGGTTGTAAAAGCAACTCATCAAGGGTATCGGCAACGAATTCGGCAACTGTACCTCCTCCGATGTGTTCAAGCCGCAAAGAGGCGATGGGAGTCAATAAGTTGACGCCAGCAAAGGTCTCCTGCTGCATCTGGCCATCATGGGCGGCATTTTGTTGACTATTGATAAGGCGTTCCATCATCAGGGCCGCGCTGTCTGCAAAGGGTGCAAAGACTGCTTCGAGCAAACGACGGCGCAATGCACTGGCGGGAGAGCCCAACCAGCAAATGGTGGTGGGTGAGGCGCAGGCTTGTTGATTGAAACGGGTAAAGTCTTGTTGCAAAGCCGCGACCACTTGCCTCCACGCAACAGCATCCAGGTTGGCGAGCCATTGGCTATCCAACACCGCCATGGAGCGGCGATCCGGAAACACGATTTCCTGAGCGCGGGGTGAGAGCGGAATAGCCCGTACCCGGCTGATGGTTTCATCACCTCCCCAGATAATGCGAAGCCGACACCGGGCCGACAGCCAGGCGGTGACGCCCTCGTCATGGTCATACCGGATAAAACGGGTACGCGAGGCAACCTCTTGCCACTCGGGCAGAGAGAATAGCTCGTTCAGGATGGCCAGCATGGCCTCTTGCACCGGGTCGATGCGCGATGAGAGACGTACCACGGACCCATTGCCCATCAGCAGCGCCATGACCCAGGAGTAGAACGCGACGGTCGGCACGTTGGAGGGGACCAGATGAAAAACCATCCCCAAGGGTGCGCGCCCTGCCATGCGTTTGCGCTGTACCTCAATCTGGCGTGGCCGCAACCAAAAACCAAAGGCGGCCAAATCCGGATTCTCTCGCCCCTTCTGCTGCAGACGTGCAGAGAGCGCAGCCACAAAGTCGCAGATGACGGGCGCAAAGCCTGGCAACGGGCGAATGACAAAACCTTGCCAACCGCTGACGGGAGCCACGAAAGCGACCTCTGGCCCCGCTTGCCAGATGGCATCTTCTACATCTGACCGGATCACTGGAAAGTGTCGCTGCATCCCCTCACCTCGGCGCCTTGCTGACGTCCTGATACATGAAAATAACGGCCACGACGGCCGCAGGGGCAATTATCTTCCCCCAGCAGCACGCCGAGATCCTCGCTGAGCAAACTGTGGCCTGGATAACTTTGGGGAATGGCCGAGAGCACTTGCAGCAAGCCGGGTTGGCCGACCCCGAGCGGTCGATGAGTCAGCGGATCCCGCACCAGCAGATCGGCAAAAAGGGGAGCATGAAGATGGCCATGCTCACACTCGACAAACACCGACCCTACCTGCTCCACCATGCCATAGAAGTTGTGCACCCGACTCACCCCCAGCTGCTCATGGCAACGCTGCTTGAAGGCAGGATTATCCACCGCGAGGTGTTGCAGCTTCTTCCAGCCACCACTGTGAAAAAGCGTGCCCTGCGTCAACGGCAGTTGCAGACCGCGCTCACGCAGCGGCTCCAGCAAACATTGCCAGACCATGAAGGTAAAGCCGAACAACAGGACCGGCTGGCCTGCATATTTGTCACAAAACGCCTCGATGACCGGCCAGTTGGGCCGCATCTGCTCATCGAGGGCATAGGTATGGTCTCGGCCAAGGAAGGAGAGCCCAAGCGCACCGGCACCGCGGGCTGAAAAACCGCTGCGGTTTTGGATAAGAGCTGGTTGCTCCACCAGCAGCATGGGCAGCCGCTGCTTGCCGACGAACTCTTGCAGGATCTTCACCAGCACCTTGCTCTGCAACGCGGCTGTATCCCGATCCAGCACGATCCGTGACGGCGTCCCCGTGGTGCCCGACGAGGTGAGCACCTTGAATACCTCTTCTTGCGGCACGCTCTGCCATTGGGCCAATTTGAACAGGCGGGCGGCCAGATAGGGAAGCTCTTGATAGGTCGAAGCCTGACCCCAGCCAAACGCCGACAGAATATTGGCAAAAGCTGGACACCCCTGCCCATGCCGCTGCGTCAATTCATTCAGGCGAGCAAGGAGCAGCCCACTTTTTTCACGTTGGGGTAGCCCGAAAACCGGCGCATCAAACAGCTTGTTCATAGTTGCTCCAGCGCTGTTAATAGGGCCGGATAATCAATTTTCATATTGCTGCGTCGTGGCAAATGATGTTGGTAGATGCGTACGCTTGATGGCGGCACCATCAGCCAGCGGGCTAGCTCCAGCTGCAGTGCGTCACTGGGGCACGCATCTGCCTCGATGGCTACCAGCAGGCGATCATCGCGGCCAGTCGCGGCGCAGGAATAGCCCCTCCCCTGCAACCAGGCCTCCACTTCAGCCAAGCTTACCCGTTTGCCAAACAGCTTCAGGAAACGGTTGAGTCGCCCAGTCAGATAAAATCGGCCCGCCTCATCACAACGAGCCAGATCGCCGGTAAAGAGCGCATCCATATCACGCCCCCGAGCCAGATCTTCAGGGCGCTCCGCATAGCCCAGCATCACGTTTGGCCCTTCGTAGACTAGCTCCCCCTCCCCATCGGGAAACCCGGACTCATGACGCAAAGAGAGACGCCCGCCCGGTATGGCACGGCCGATGGCATCCGGGGCAATCATCACTTCATCGTGTGCCAACCAGGCGATGCGCGGTGCCGCTTCGGTCTGGCCATACATCACGAAAAAACGGCGTCCCAGTGCAGCTGCCTGCTCGGCAAACTGTTTTGCCAGTGCTGGCTCAAGTCGTCCTCCGGCCTGGGTCAGTGTCATCAGGCTGGGATAACGCGCCCAGTCAAAACGCAAGCGGTTAAGCATCTGAAAGGTAAAGGGTACCCCCGCCACACTGGTGACCTGATGGAGATTGACCTCATCCCAGAAGTGGCGCTCAAGGGGGCTGGCAGTGCATGAAACCAGAGAGGCGCCAGCCAAAAGATGGCTGTTGAGCACCGACATGCCGAAGGAGTAAAAAAGTGGCAACGAGGTGATGGCTCGCTCACCCCCGTTCAGCGTCAGATATTCGGCGATGGCCGCAGCATTGGCATCAAGATTGGTTCGCGACAATCGCACCCATTTGCAGGAGCCTGTACTGCCCGATGTCGGCAGCAGCATGGCCAGCTCAGGGTGAAGCGAGGGCGCATCGCCAAGATGCGCAACTGCCCCATCCTCCAATACCCGCAGACTGACACTAAAGCGCTGGCACTGCTCATGGTGCAACTGAGCATCCTGTGCAGGATCGGCCAGCATGATGGCGTGGCCATCACGCAGGGCCAGCAAGTAGTGAAGCAGATGCAGGGTGGACGTCACAAATGGTAGGTAGACCAAATGGCGGCCAGCAGGATAGATGGTGGCCAACTGCGCCACACGCCGAGCCAGCTCACCATAACTGAGCCACCCCTCTTGCGGGTCTCGCCAGGCTGGCTCGTCATTACTTTCAACCAGATGTGTCAACAAATCAGGCTGGATCAAATCACCATCCCTCCATCGACCCCAATCACCTGCCCGGTCACATAGCTCGACAAGTCGGATGCAAAAAACAGGGCCACCTTGGCCACTTCATCTGGCGTACCAATCCGCCCCATGGCGATGCTGGCCACCCGCTCAGCAAACTTATCTTGCGGGATGGCGTGGGCCATATCGGTATCGATAAAACCGGGGGCAATCGCATTGACCCGGATCTGGCTGGCGGCCAGCTCCTTGGCCAGTGACTGGGTAATACCGATCACTGCCGCCTTGCTGCCGGCATAGCAGCTGAGCCCAGCCGCTCCCACTTGCCCCATCAGGGAGGCGAGATTGATGATGCTGCCACCACCACTTCGCTGCATCAGGCGGGCGGCATACTGGCTGCAGTAGATCACGCTAAAGGTATTGTTGCTGAATGTCTTTTGCAGATGGGTCTGGTTCGCCATCCCCAATAACGCCTCTTCCAGCATGCCGGCATTGTTGACCAACACGTCCAGCTGACGAGTCTGAGCAAACAGCTGCTGAAAAGCCTGCTTGACCGCCGACGGATCAGCCACATCAAAACAGAGAGGCTGGCAAGGCACGCCAAACTCGGTACCAATCGCGGTCGCCAGCTGGCTCATGGTCACCTCATCACGGCCTCCCAGCCACAATTCCGCCCCCTGAGAGGCAAACTGGCGTGCAATGGCAAAACCGATGCCACGCCCGGCACCGGTGATCAACACCCGTTTGCCCTGCAACAGCCCCTGCATCAGAAAGTGACCCCGTATTTGGCCAGGATCTCCCTCGCCTTGCCGACCGAACTCATGTCGATAATGTCATCGGTGTCGAGCAATACACCGTAGTTATCCTCCAACTGGGCAATCAGCCCCATGTGGGCGACGGAGTCCCACTGCGGGATGCTATTGTAGGCCAGCCCATCGCTGACGCTGCCGATATCAATACCCAAAGCCTCGGCAAAAACCTGTTCCAATGCGATTGTCATCTGAAAAATCTCCGTAGCCGCTCACGGGCGGCATAGTAATCCGCCGGCTGCAGTTCCAATGCGAAAAATCCGTTATCTTGTCCTATCTGGCGGTAACCCAGTTGTTCATTCAAGCGCAGGGCCGAGCGATTGTTCTCCCGAACCAGGGTGCGGATACAACCGATATGCAACTCATCAAAACCCTGATCAAGCTGGGATAAGGCAGCAGCAATCGCCAACATGGGATGCCGCACGGTCGAATTGCCCAGATAAAGTCCCGCATCGGCAATCGCCTGACCCTGTAGCACATCCTGGCACTCACCTTTCAGATTGACGTAACCCGCTCGCACGCCCTTGCACCAGAGCACCCAGTGCTGCTGATCCCGTCGCTCACTGGTGGCGGTGAACCATTGGCGCTGTTGCCGTGGCGAAATGCGCGTCTGTGATACCATCTGCATTCGCACCTCATCCTGATTGCGCCAACGTCGCAAGGCAGGAAGATCCCACGGTTCTATCGGGCGTAGCTCAACGCCATAACTCATCTTCAACGCCATCCACTTTTCATGACCTGTCTCTCTTATCGACCACACTGCTGCCATTCCGTAGTAAAAATCGATAATACAAGCAAGAAAAACAGTATAATATCAAAAATAATCAAAGAGTTGTCATCGATTATCCTGGCTTTGGCCAGTCATTGAACCAGCGGAGAGAGCCCATCATGGCCATCGCCATTATCCCGGCCCGGGGTGGCAGCAAACGCATTCCACGCAAGAATATCCGCCCCTTCTGTGGCCAGCCCATGCTCGCCTATGCCATCCAGGCGGCGCAACAATCGAGCTGTTTCAGCAAGGTGGTGGTCTCCACCGATGATGAGGATATTGCCGAAGTTGCTCGTCAACTGGGCGCGGAAGTACCATTTCTGCGGCCAGCCAACCTCGCCGATGATCACACAGGTACCACCCCTGTGGTGATCGACACCATCCAGCGGCTCGACCAGCTCGGCATCCAGGCAGAGCACTACTGCTGCATCTATGCCACTGTCCCGCTTATTCAAGCCGATGACTTGAAGGCCGCCCATCAGCGACTGATCGCAAGTCATGCTCCATTTGTCTACACCGTGGCCGAATTCGGCTTCCCTATCCAGCGCGCCGTGCGCATGGATGAGCAGGGCCGGGTCACCCCCTTCTGGCCGGAGCAGATGGCGAAACGCTCTCAGGATCTGGAGCCTGCCTATCAGGATGCAGGCCAGTTCTATTGGGGGACGCGGGCTGCCTGGTTGGGCGGGATCAGCCCCGTCGGCGGAGAGGGGATCGGCCATATTCTGTCAAGACACAGGGTGGTCGATATCGATACACCGGAAGATTGGCACCTGGCCGAACTGCTCTATCAAGTGCTGGCCCAAGATGACGTTTAAGGTAGCCTTCCGGCTCGATGCCGGGGCCGAGATTGGACTGGGTCATCTGATGCGCTGTCTGGCCATCGCTGACCGGCTGCATGCCGCCGGAGCAGAGTGCCACTTTCTCTGCCATCAGCTACCGGCCCACCTGTTGCCACTGCTGCAATCCCACCAGCATCACGCTCTTTGTGGTCTGGACGATGCAGGCCCCTTGCCCACCTTGGTCCCGGAGTGGCTGGTGTGTGATCACTACCAGATTGATCGGCAAATCGAGCAGACACTGGCAAGTCACTGTGGTCAGTTGCTGGTGATCGACGATCTGGCCGATCGCCCTCATCATGGTCAGTTGCTGCTGGATCAGGGGCCACTACGCAGCACAGCCGATTACCAGTCACTCGTCCCTGCCGACTGTCGGCTGCTGCTGGGCACCGACTATGCCCTGCTGCGCCCCGCCTATCGCCAGCTTGCACGCCAAAAGGTCAGCCGGTGGCAACGTGGCCTCATCTGCTTTGGTGGTGCCGATCCAGCCGGAGCCTGCCTCATCACCCTCAACACGCTGGCTCGACTGCTATGGGCTAAAACCGTCAGCTGGACTCTGGTAGCCGGTGGGGCAAATCCTTTCTGGCCAGAGCTGCAACAAAGGGTTGCCGAACTGCCCGATCTGCCGCTCACCCTGCTGCGTCAGAGCGACCAGATGGCCGACCTGATGAGCCGACACGACTTCGCTATCGGAGCAGCGGGCGGCATGACCTGGGAGCGGGCCTGCCTCGGCCTGCCGACCCTGGCAGTCCCTATCGTCGACAACCAGCAGTTCAACGACCAGGTGATCGCCCTCTTTCAGCTTGCCGAGCGGCTAACCCTGAGCGAGCTGGCCGAGCCTGATCGACTGCTGGAGGCTCTGCAACGGCTTGAACAACACTCAGACGACTACCGCCGCCGTGGCCAGCAGCAGGTGGACGGGCTGGGGCTGGATCGGCTCACCGCCCGGTTGCTGCAACAATCGGATTATCAGCTGTTACCAGATGGCCAACTGTGGCAACTACGCCATGATGGCAAACTGCTGCTCACCCTGACGCTGAACGGCCAGCGGCTGACATGGCAGGCCACCCGGTCACTTCAGCCCATGGAGTGGCAAGAGCTGGCACATCGCTTGCAAACAATTTTCTCCCAATTTCCCCTCTATCTTGCCGAGCCACCGCAGATAGCGCCCCCTGCCCCCTGGCAACCGGCGCCGCAAGGCTGGCAACTTGGCACAGGAATCTGAACACAGATGCAGATCGATCATCGCCCCATCAACCAGGAACAGGCCCCCTATGTGATTGCCGAACTGTCGGCCAACCACAATGGCAATCTGGACCGAGCCCTGGCCATCATGACCGCCGCCAAAACAGCGGGGGCCAGCGCCGTCAAGCTGCAAACCTACCGCCCGGATACCATCACCCTCAAAAGTGATCGACCGGAATTTCAGATCCACGGCGGTTTGTGGGATGGCCACAGCCTCTATGACCTTTATGAGTGGGCGCACACTCCCTGGGAGTGGCACCAGGCGCTGTTTGCCAAAGGCCGCGAGCTGGGCCTAACGGTCTTTAGCAGCCCGTTCGACTTCAGTGCGGTGGACCTGCTGGAATCCCTCGACTGCCCAGCCTACAAGATAGCCTCCTTCGAGCTGGTGGATCTTCCCCTCATTCGCTACGCCGCCCAGACCGGCAAGCCGCTTATCATGTCCACCGGCATGGCGGACGAGGCCGAGATCGCCGCCGCCGTCGAGATGGCACTCAAGCACGGCAACGGCCAGCTGGCGATGCTGCACTGCGTCAGCGGCTATCCGGCGCCGGCGGCCGAATATAACCTGCGTACCATCCCCATGTTGCGCCAGCGCTTCGGGGTCGAGGTGGGGCTCTCCGATCACACCCTGGGGTCGGCCACAGCCATCGCCGCTACCGCGCTCGGGGCCACCCTTATCGAGAAACACTTCACCCTGGCCCGCGCCGACGGCGGGCCGGATTGCGCCTTCTCCATGGAGCCGGCGGAACTTACCGAACTGGTAACCTCGGTCAATACCGCCCATGCCGCCCTCGGAGTGGCCGATTACCAGCTCACAGCCAGTGAACAGGGTAACCGCGCGTTTCGCCGCTCCCTCTATCTGGTCAGGGATATTGCAGCCGGAGATGTGCTCACCGCAGCGCACATCAAATCGGTACGTCCCGCCCTCGGCCTGCCCCCGGCCGATTACGATCGGCTCATCGGCAAGCGGGTCAACCGCGACATGGCAGCCAATCAGCCTCTCAACTGGGAGTGGATTGCACAAGATGAATGAAGAGCTGCTACGTCACCATCTGGCGATCATCGAACAGCGTTGGCCACGGCTTGCAGCCCACCTCACGGTGGCACAGCTGGGCGATCTGCAGGTGGAGTTGTGTGAAGGCCTCAGCAGCACACTGCTGGTCAATGGCATCCAGCTCACCAGCCGCCATGACCGGGTGGCCGAGGCAGAACTGCAAGCGGCAACTCTTCCCGATGGACCCGTGCTTCATCTTTATGGCACCGGACTCGGCGATCTGCAGAAGGTGCTGCTGGCACGCCCCCGGTTAGAAACCCTCCATGTCCATATCATGCACCACAATCTATTCACTCTGGTGCTGGCCTTGCTCGAGCACGACGAGTGGCTGCAAGACCCCCGGGTCGAGCTGAGCCTCGCGGCCGATGAACAGGAGATTGTCCTCCCCTTCTTCGCCCTCCCCAGCGAACTGGAGCTGGCCGAAGATGCGGCCTGCCGTATTCGTGGTCGACTGGTGAGCGAAGTGATGGCGACTTACACAAAACAACGCTTCGTCCCCGACTTGCCGCGCATTACCGGACGACTGACCGAGAATCTGCCACTTGTGGGTGAAGATGGCGATGTTGCCACGCTTTTTGGCTCACACCCAGATGCTACTGCACTTGTCATCGCCAGCGGTCCCAGCCTGCAACACCATCTCCCTCGCCTTGCAGGCTTGTTGCAGCAACATCCCGAGTGGAAGGTACTCTGTGTCGATACTGCGCTCGCCCCTCTGCGACAATACGGCATCAGTGTGGATCTGGTCGTAACTATCGACGACGCTCTGACTCCGGATCGACTGGCCAGCCAGGGGCTGACTTCGGTTCCTCTGGTATATGCCCCCATGGTGCCCCATGAGACGCTCGCAAGTTGGCAAGGGCCGCGTTTTACCGCCTACTCCATCAGCCCCGTGTATGAGCAACTTCGTCATACTCATCCCAAAGGGTTACTCCATCAAGGAGGCAGCGTGATCCATCCCACCGTCGATCTCGCCGTCAAGATGGGTTGTCGCGAGATCATTCTGCTCGGCTGTGACTTCGCCTTCCCCGGTGGCCAGACCCATACCGGCTGGGATGATGGTGCTTTGGGTCCTGTTGCCAGCCAGGCCCTCAGCTGGGTACTGGATGGTCATGGTCAGCGCGTCAGCACCAACCCCAATTTCACCACCTATCAGATCGAGCTTGAACGCTATATGGCAAGCCACCCGGAAGTCAAATTCTGGAACAGTAGCCGCGACGGTGCAGCCCTGCTCGGTTGTGACTATCATCCGGAGCTGATGCAATGACCATCACAGAGCAGTGCATTGCACTGGCACACAATTTTCGCCTTGGCCTTCATGTTGAAAGTGCGCTGCAGCTACCGGCTCTGGTAGAGCAGGCATTGCATGCTCTACCTCCGGAGCACCAAGGCGATGCCGTGACCATAGTGAGTGCCCTGCTGGCTTGCCAGGAGCGCCATGACTGGCTGGGATTGGCAGACTGGCTTGAAGTTGAGTTTGCAACTCTTCTTACAACACCAGAGAAATAATAATGCTGAGCGGGTGAAACGAAGGGAATCTCATATGCGAGCATGATAAACAAGCTTGCTCGCAATAACACCCCAAACGCATGTCACGTTTGGGGCTAAGGTTTCCAAATAATGACTGATAATTTATTTAGAACACAACGTGTATAACGTGACAATAGATACACGTTATAATAGACTGCTACTTAAATATATTGAGGCCTATAAAATAGGCAGTGTCATGTCTTTCCAATGCGCTAGCATAAATATGTTTGGCATCAGTAAAAAACTGTTCCAATATAGTGATTGTAGCATTCAAATTTTCTGTCAGCGCATCATCAGAATCATTGATATGAGCCATCATCAAACTGATGATATTGGCATAGAAATAATTTATTGATCCTATCAATACACGGTAAAGATGGCTATCACGACTCATGAACAAATACAGCAGATAATCATGATGGCGTTGCATCATCGATTGAATTGCGTTGCGTTCACGAGGAACTGCTTTCCAATCATCGAGCAGTTTATTAACTACATCATTAAAAAACGGCACGTTAATGGCAGATTGGAAATCAATACTGGCTACATTAAATGGTTTGAAACAACGTGATAGCAAATCATCAATGAAGGCTCGCTTATTAATATCTGGCCAAGTGGGGTTGATATGCTCAACCCGACGAGGTTCGGCACCAGCAACATAAGCACCATCACTACTATTGACACAACGTATTTCAGGATTATTTTCCAAAACCTGAGCCATATTGTGAATAGAGAGACCAAATAAATGATTGATACGGACTTCACCACCAAAGTTACCACGAGCTGGAAATGTCTCGTTCAGATCCAGATGGTATTTTGCTTCCTGCTTTTCATTATAATAAAGGCTCAAACTAGAATGATGCTTATCAGCAAACTTATACCCATTGTCAATCCCAAACAGATAGATATCCTTAAAGCCAAGCAACGCTGCGTAATTAAGACCGGTATTTCCAACAAATGGATTTGAATACTCGATTGATTCAAACTCAAACTGTTCACCAAAGTTAGTAGTCAGCAGTTTATACATAGGTTCATTTGGTTTGAATGCCAAACCGGTTTTACGGAAAAACGTCTTACACTCAGGATGAATCACATCCACGCTTAAAAAAACACTATCCTTGAGAAACTCCCCTGCATCCAGAATATGCAAAAAATCTGCTGAACTTTTGGTACGCTCAACAGCAACATAAATATCTGGCTTGATCCCAGCTTTATAAAGTGCGCTGACTGCAGTGCCACAGGCAATGATAATAGCCTGACGTTGATGATCTCGAATAAAATCAATGCTCTGATCTAACGATGGCCCATTGCCAACAACAAATACAGGTATAGTCTCAGATGAAGACGTATCACGTTGGCGCAGAAGAAATGGTGTGCCATCTTGCAGATGACTATGGCTATGAGCTAGAGCAAAGACATTATCATCAAAAAAACCCCAACCCGTACGCAGCAGATAGAACTCATTTTCAACCTGGTTAATAAGCGAATGCAACTTTGGCGAATGATAATGGCAGAATGAGAAATATGCTGCAGACCAGAATGCCCCTTTACGATGAAGCGCCTCCATCATATCGGCTGCTAATAATTTTTCGTCAACTCCTATAAATAAATGCAAGCTTAATGACTCTTGCTCCATATAATCCAGCAAAGAGCACCAGTCAAAACAATATAAAGATGCATAAAACATATCAAGATCTGGTTCAAAGGCGAACAAATTCTTGACTTTGCATCGCTCGTATAAATAGCCCAGTTGATAACCCAAACCTATTCCATACATCAAGGATAATGGGATATCCATTGATAGTGAACTCTTGAGTGATAACCCTTCGAGCGTTGATTGTTGTTTAAGCTTGGATATTTCGTTGTTATATTTTATATGTATTTGGTCATCAAAATACCATTGTGGTGCAAAATCAATACATTGCAAAATACTTTGTTCAATTACTTCATCAATTTGTGATTCAGCATCTGCGAATGGATCGTCACCGTATAACGAAACTTGCTCATCAAGCCACAATATATTAGGGATACCATTTTCATTGCAAAAAAAACGGAATGGCCGTACTGGTTGATATGATTCAAAAAAATCATATATACTTGGCATGAATTTTTTAAAGGCATCCATGTTCATTGCAAAACGAACAGGCAATACCTCCAACATAGCAATTTCCTGTTGCTTTTGCCTCTCAAGGCGAACAAGTTCACTCTCGATATTTGTAATTTCTTGTTTAATATCCATGTATGCCTAACCTGCGTTCAGCTTGTACATATCAGATGCTCGACCTGCTTTTGAAAATTTCCACAAAGCTGCTTCTGTCTGATTCTTTGCATGTTCTATCAGCTCATGTAGGGTTTGAAACTGCACCAATGCTTGTTGGTGATCCATGTCAAGAACCACATGTGGAGGGATATTCTGGAAAACAGCATCAAGGAGAATGAGATAATGGTCGATCAACTGTTCAGCCGTTTGCACATCCTCCTGTTCGAACAAGGTCAGTAACTCTTGACCTGCTGCGATTAATTCTGGCAAACGGTTATTGCTCATTCGGTTCCGCCCACTTTTTGTTGAGCCAAGGCCTTATCTCGCTCCTCGACAGGAATAGCATCCCAACCGCTTTTAACTGTCAGCATCAGATTCATAACCTCATCGACAGCTGTGATATCCATATCACGGCTGGCATCCATCATCCTAGCTTTCATGTAGTCATAAAGCGCAGAAAGGTCTTCGGGAACCTTACCATAAGAGAGATCAAGTGAATCTTGCAGCCCGTTGATAATGGCCATTGCTTTAGAGATAGACTGGGATTTTTGCTCAAAATCTCGACGTTCGATAGCACCACGAGCCTGAGCCAAGCGCTCCAGGCAACCTTGCATCAAAAGTTGAATCACGCGGTAAGGATCGGCTACTGCCAATTCGGATTGCAGATTCTGGGTGGTATAGGCCTTTATATTTTTATGATACATATGAAACACCACTCATGACTTCACATTAACTATTGTTTGTATTTAGCATACTTAAATATGAGGCAGATTTATTCATCTTGGCCAACATAGCATCCAGACTTCCGTAACGGGCCCGCAAGGTCTCTTCATACTTGGTCAGCTGAGTGGCAACATCTGACTCCTTACGACCCACTTCGCGCAGATCGGAATTCAAAGAGTCTTCCCGTTTCGCCAACAAACCACCGGTCTTGGAGTAGGTTTCCAGCTGGCTGGCCAGCTGACCGGCGATCCCATCCTTACCGCCAAAAACTGCCACTACCTGATCGAAATTCTTGTCGATGGCCTCGTTGAACTTGGTATCGTCGATAGACAATACCCCTTTGTTATCCATCTTTATGCCCATCTGAAAAATCGTTTTATAAGTAGAGGAGTTTTTCGAAGGCTCGGTGATGATGCCATTCATCATATTGACTACGGCACGCGTCGTTGCATCGCCCGCCAGAGCCCCACCATCATTCTTGCTCTTCCCTTCAACGATCGTATTACGCTTGCCGAGCTCATTGCTCTTCTTCACCAACGCGTTGTAACCGTCGACAAAGCTTTTGACCATGTCCTTTATGCCAGCCTTGTCGGTGGTCACGTCAACCTTGTTAGAGCTGTAGGTCTTGACCGGATTACCGCTGGCATCGGTAGAGGTTGTGCTATCCGACTCCCGCAACACGGTCAGTTTAAGTCCGACAATGGTGCCATCGAAGGTATTGGATGAACTGGTCAGAGTATTTCCATCAACGGTGATCTTGGCATCTTGAGCATCTTGGCGCTTGGTCAGTTTGGATACGAGATTATCGGTCAGGTCGGTAGTACTGCCAGTGATCTGCAGGTCCTTGCCGCTGCCGCTTACCCCGGAATCGATCATCAGCTTGGATTTACCATCGGAGGTATTGACTATATTGACGCTCAAACCGAAATTGTCGGCGTCATTGTTGATGCGTTTACGGATGGACTGTAGTGAATCCCCTGCTTTCACATCGACATCGAAGGTCTTGTCACCAGCCTTGAAGGTCAGCTTCCCATCCTCAGTGATAAGGGGAGTCGTCGATGAGTCGAAAGTACCGTCAAATTTACTGGTCTTCGCCAATTGTTCGACGCTGATATCATATTGCCCGTTGGAAGCCCCCGCCTTGCTCTCCACCTTGAGAACGGGTTTGTCCTTGTCCTGGGTAATATTAATCGAGCGTTTGTTGAACGCATCATCTTTGGACATGGCCTGAAGTGTCGTCACAAAAGAGGCGATGGCCGACTTCAACTGTCCAACCCCGGAGAGAGTGATCTGGGCATTGGTCTTTTTGGTGGTGATGGGCTGCATCAGTTGCGCCTTCTTGGCATTGACGCTCGCGGCAATGACAGACTCCAAGTCCAGCTGTGAACCCGCACCAGCAGACGTAATCGTGGCCATTCTCACTCTCCTCGTAAAACTTGCGTATTAAATCTCTTTATCAAGCAATAATCCGACTCTTGAGCCACCACCTATAACATCAACTTCACGCAGATCCTTGAGCCGCTTGCTGATAGCCAGCAACTCTTCACTTGGGATCTGGCGGATCATTGACTTGGTATTGGCGTCCATCACCTTGATAACAACTTGCTCGAGATCCTTTTCGACGCTGAAGTTGACGGTCCATCCCTGCAACTTGCTGAACTCCTGCAAGTTTTGTACCTCTTTTTCAATATCCTTATCTGAGACATCGGATTTGCGAACCTTCTCTTTGGCTCGCTCCTCTTGTTGTTTTTCCACATCCTGTGTCATCACCCGCTGCTCTTCCGCCATGCCAGATAGCACTTGAGCGGCCGATTGGCCGCTCTTGCTACTTGACTGAAGAGAAGAAGGAGTGACCGATGAGGGAATTCCAATGTCATTGGCCATATCGTCGCTCCTTTTCTATCTCATCACTACCCGTTAACCCAACAGGGACAGCGCAGATTGCGGTCTTTGGTTAGCTTGCGCCAGGATACTTGAAGCAGCCTGCTGCAGGATGTTCTGCTTGGTCAGGTTGGCGGTTTCTGTCGCAAAGTCCGCATCACGGATACGCGAACGTGCTGCACTCAAGTTCTCGGACACGTTGGACTGGTTGCGAATGGTCGAGTCGAAACGGTTCTGGACCGCACCAAGCTCTGCACGTTTGCTATCAACCGCCTTGATCATGTAGTCGAGGTTGGCCATAGCAGACTGGGCACCACTGGCTGTTTTGATACTGTTCATGTTGGCAACAGTTACAGCAGTTGTCGCAGCGGTTACCTTGTACGGCTCTTTACTACCAGTAGAACCGGCGGCGATGGTGGCACTGCCTTTTGATGCGCCAGCAATACCGCTAATGGTAAAGGCACTGGTCATCTTGAAGGTAATGGTCTGGGTAGCATCCGCACCGACCTGGAATGAGCCCTTATATTTACCGTCCAGCAACTTCTGACCACCGAACGTGGTATCACTGGAGATGCGATCGATCTCGGTTGTCAGTTGATCGTACTCTTGCTGCAATGCAACGCGGTCATCCGTATTGTTGGAACCGTTGGCTGATTGCTGCGCCAGAGTCCGCATCCGCTGCAACATGGAGGTTATTTCATCCATGGCCCCTTCTGCGGTCTGGGCTACAGAAATACCATCGTTTGCGTTGCGATTACCCTGGTTCAAGCCGTTAACCTGTGAAGTCAAACGGTTGGAGATCTGCAAGCCAGCAGCATCGTCTTTGGCGGTGTTGATGCGAAGACCGGATGCCAATCTGGTATAGGAGGTATCCAGAGACTTGTTGGTATTCATCAAGTTACGCTGGGCGTTCAATGATGAAATGTTGGTGTTGATATACATGGCCATAAAATATTCTCCCGAAGAACATGCGACTGCAGGTTGCGTCGTCTAAACAACACGACGTCCCACCGTTTGAAGAGCAGGTTGAACATGCCTGTCTCTTCAGGCGGGTGTCTGTTTGAACGAACAGGCCACCCGCAGTAGTGCAAACGTTGGATTCCGAACACCCCTCGATTGCTTCACTTTATTTAACGGCAGCGCAGATACAAGCTTTAGGAAAATTGTTGCCTAAAGCGGCAAGTTTTCTCCGGCAAGCGGCAACAGAACATGAATTGAGCAGCATCACCATGCAAATCACCGCTGATGATGACCTCGTTTACGGGATAAGATGCGTTGGCACGATTCATGCTTTGAACTGACAGAGTGACGTCAATTTGGCGACACAATAAAAAGAGGCCGGTAAACCGGCCTAAAGATGAGCATATGCTCAGGAGAATATGACCAAGCGTGACAGAACTGAACAGCTGGACAACACTTGGCATTACTAGTAGAGATTATATCTCTCCCGATAGAACAGAGTGCGACCCGAACACCCCTTTGTTCCATCTCTTGACCAGGGCGGCCTGAACAACCGCCCTGTTTTCTTTTGTTAGCCTTGCAACAGTGACAGTGCAGACTGCGGGCGCTGGTTTGCCTGAGACAGAATGGTCGATGCGGCCTGCTGCAGAATGTTCTGCTTGGTCAGGTTGGCGGTTTCAGTCGCAAAGTCAGCATCACGGATCCGTGAGCGGGCAGCACTAACGTTTTCGGAGACGTTCGCCTGATTGCGAATGGTTGAATCGAAGCGGTTTTGCACTGCACCCAATTCAGCTCGCTTGCTGTCTACAACTTTAATCATGTAGTCGAGGTTGGCCATAGCAGACTGGGCCGAACTCGCCAACTTGATGCTATTCATGTTTGCCACAGTCACTGCGCTGGTTGAGGCCGTTACTTTGAAAGGCTCTTTGCTACCAGTTGAACCGGCAGAGATTGTTGCATTGCCCTTGGCAGCCGAAGCCATACCTGCGATGGTAAACGCAGTGGTCATTCTGAAAGTAATGGTTTGAGCCGCATCGGCACCAACCTGGAAAGAGCCGACATAACCACCGTTAAGCAGTTGCTTACCACCGAATGTGGTATCTTTTGCCACACGATCAATTTCGGTCATCAGCTGGTCATACTCTTGCTGCAACGCGGTACGGTCATCAGTGTTGTTGGAGCCGTTGGCTGATTGTTGAGCCAGGGTACGCATACGCTGCAGCATGGAAGTCACTTCATCCATTGCACCTTCCGCAGTTTGCGCTACCGAAATACCATCGTTGGCGTTGCGGTTACCCTGATTCAAACCGTTCACCTGAGACGTCAAACGGTTGGCGATTTGCAGACCCGCGGCATCATCTTTGGCGCTGTTGATACGCAAGCCGGATGCCAGTCGAGTGTAGGAAGTATCCAGTGATTTGGTCGTATTCATCAGGTTACGCTGCGCGTTGAGCGATGAAACGTTAGTGTTGATATAAAGGCCCATGACTATTCTCCTAAGCTATTAAATTTACTCTTCTATTCGCTCAGGCTTTATTATTTTCCGTGCCCGATGCGTCTTATTTAACGGCTCGTTTTTGGATGTCTTTAGCATTTTTTTCAACGCTTCATCGCATTAACGCCGCTTACCTTATATATCGGCGGGTCGGGGGGATACTTAAGGAAAAAATCGGGCCAAAACCAGTGACAAACTCAACATTCTGAAGCTCGCCAACGGCAGGGGGCAAACGAGACACTACCGTTCGTGCTGCGAGAAAAAATCCGTCCCGACTCTCAATTTTGTCGAGCACTGTTGGCGATTGGGCTCACCAGCCCCTAAAATCGCGGCCCCATCAACAATTTGGCGTGAGTTGTTCTCCATGCAGACACTGGTTGAGCAGATTGTTTACATCAGCGACATGTTTGGTACTGCGGTATTCGCGTTTTCAGGGGTATTGGTGGCTGGCCGACTCAGAATGGACGGGTTTGGCGTCATGGTTTTGGCGGCGGTCACTGCCATCGGCGGCGGCACCATCCGTGACATGATCCTGGGAGCCACCCCCGTGTTCTGGGTGCGCGATCCCCTCTATATCTGGGTCGTTATTGCGACGGCGTTGATCGGTATGTGGATGGTCAAACTGCCCCGCAGAATGCCCTGGTATGTGCTGCCGGTGGCGGATGCCTTCGGACTGGCCCTCTTTACCGTGATCGGTGCCCAGAAGGCCCTCAACTTCGGCACCCCGGGGCTGATTGCCGTGATCATGGGCACCATGACCGGGGTAGCCGGTGGCATGATCCGCGATGTACTGGCGCGGGAGGTCCCCATGGTGCTGCAAAAAGAGATCTATGCCACCGCCTGTATCCTTGGCGGCATTCTCTATACCCTGGCGCTGGAGGCAAACATGGACAGGGTAACTGCCATGCTCATCTGCATGACGGCCGTGTTTGGCCTGCGGGTCGCGGCTATCTACTGGCATCTTTCGCTACCGACCTTCTCCCTGCAACGCAATTGAGAGCAGGCCCACAGCGTCATCATGTCGCTGTGGGCCACGCGTTGAACCAAATAGGCTTTTCTGTTGTCATAGAAGCAGTCGTTGTTAGCCGGAACTTCTCATGCGCAAAATCGGTATGCTTACCACCCTCCTCCTGGCGAACGTGACGGCAGCCCACGCCGAAGCACAAGTGGTATTTGGACGACTGGCCTCGGCGCCGGTGCAGCAGTTCAACCAACAGATACGCCAGGCAAGCCATCAACAGCAAAACTGGGTCAATGACTACCGTGAGGTAGCTCTGCGATTCGTCGGTCATGGTGACACGCCCAGCCGCATCCATGCCCAGCAGCTGGACAATGATCTGGTGCTCTCAGTCGCCCTCGACGGCAGTAAGAGCGACATGATCTACATCCTGACCCTCTATCGCAGCAACAACCTGTGGCAGATGCGGGAGGCGGAAATGGGCTGGCGTTGTCAGGGGCAAGACTCCTTCACTCCGGTTCCCTGTCCCTGATAGTCAGGGCTCACTCTGTGAAATTAAAAAATCCGGCACATTGGCCGGATTTTTTTATTGAAGGTAAAAAACACGCTTACGGGCGGTACACCTTGACGTTGTCAAAGCCCTTCTCTTTCAGATAGAGGGCCTGCAGCTTGCTCATCACACCGCGATCGCAGTAGAGCAGGTAGGTCTTCTCTTTGGGCAGATCGCCAAAGGCGGTGGCCAGCTTGAAGAAGGGGATATGCAGTACTTCACGACCTTCCACCACCAGCGGCTTCTCGTCGTGTTCGTCGGCAGAGCGGATATCCAGGATCACCTCGTCAGCACCCAGCACCTGGGTGGTTTCCACCTCTTGCACTTCAGCGGCAGTCTCTTCACCGATACGACGGATATCGAGGTAACGGGCCTCGGAGACCACCTTGTCCAGAATGGAGAAGTCAAAATTGGCCTCTTCCTCTTCAATGCGGGAGAGCTCGGCCTTCACGGTCGGCTTCTTGGAGATGACACCGCAATACTCTGGCATGGTTTCGGCGAACTCCAGGGTGCCGATGCGGCGGGCTTCACTGATGATATCCGGCTTGTCCCAAGTGATAAGCGGGCGCAGGATCACCTTGTCGGTCACCCGGTCGATCACGTTCAGGTTGGTGAGAGTCTGGCTGGAGACCTGACCCACACACTCACCGGTCACCAGCGCCGGGATCTGGAACTCGTCAGCCACCTTGGCAGCGGCACGCATCATCATCCGCTTGAGCACCACGCCCATCTGACCGTTGTCGATCTTCTCGAGGATCTCGGCGACCACCGGCTCGAAGTCCACAGCGGTGAAACGCACCCGATGGGATGAACCGAAGCGGTTCCACAAGTGATAGGCCACCTGCTTGACGCCGATCTCGTGGGCCGCACCGCCCAGATTGAAGAAGCAGTAGTGCACCCGGCAGCCGCGCTTGATGAACTGGAACGACGCCACACCGGAGTCAAAACCGCCGGAGAGCAGACTCAGCACATCTTCCTGGGTCGCGATGGGCATGCCGCTCAGGCCCTGATGGATGGCGCTGACGATGAAGAGCTCCTCACCGTCGATCTCGAGGTTGATCTTCACATCCGGGTTCTTGAGGCGCACACCATTGCTTTCGCAGTGCTGATTCAATCCACCGCCCACATAGCGCTCAACCTCGAGGGAGGAGAACTCATGCTTACCGTGGCGCTTGGCGCGCACGCAGAAGGTTTTGCCCTTGAGCTGGTCGCCCCACACGGCTTTCACCTGCTCGAAGATGTCGTGCAGATCGGTAAACTTGCTGGCTTGTACCTCGAGGAAGGCCTGAATGCCGGGAATGCAGGCCAGGGCTTCGATTGCCTGCTCGCGGAACTGGTCATTGCGGGAGCTCACGATCAGCTTGTCCCAATCCATCCGTACGCGGGCATCGTCGTCGAAGCGGCGCAGGACATTGCGGATATTGCCCTGCAGGATCTTGATAAAGCGCTGGCGAACCGACTTGCTCTTGATGGTGATTTCCGGGAACAGCTTGATAATGAACTTCATGGGGGCTCTTTATAATTCCAGTAAAAACAGTGACTTAGGACGCTACTTTGGTAAGATTCTGAGAACGATTCGTACCATGACCAAACTCACATTATCTCACAGTGACCAGATTGTAGCTACCCTAGCCAAGCTCCCGATTAACACGTTTGGCACTCGTAGCAC
The DNA here is from genome assembly GCF_963862045.1 of Aeromonas sp. 159. Taxonomy (NCBI): domain Bacteria; kingdom Pseudomonadati; phylum Pseudomonadota; class Gammaproteobacteria; order Aeromonadales; family Aeromonadaceae; genus Aeromonas; species Aeromonas sp. 159. Next base: position 55,597 of record NZ_CAWLMI010000047.1, read on the forward strand.
CCGAGACGTAGCCCTTGTGATCGCCAGTTGCCTAAATAAGGCGCAAGACTGGGCGATTACGTTATGCGTCAAAACCATTGCCGCCAAGTCGGCATACTCACCTCGAACAGTCCAACGCGCACTGAAGAAGCTGGAAGAGATCGACTTCTTCAACGTCTTCCGGCGTAAGCACCCAGAGAACGAGCGATTCAACTTCCCGTCTGTGTATAAGTTGGGGTCTGCTGTGCGTTCTCTTTTTAGCCAAATTGTCACCACCTCCCGTCACGGCTGTCAGGGTAAGTCTTTAAATTCTTTAAATCCTTTAGATCCCTTACAAGGACAGAACTACAAGAAAGAAGATCGCGCGCGCGAGAATGTGAATAGTGACAAGAAGAAAAAATCACCAGTTGCAAAGGTCGATACCGCAAGACTGCACCGCACACCGGAACAGTGGGAAGCCCGTAAGCAAGAGGCTATGGCCCACAACAGCAACGCCTTGGAGGAACTGAAGCGCAGACAGGAAGAGATTCAGCGTCAATTTAATGACCCCTCCCCTGCTGCTGCCTACTACAACCAGTTTGCGTTAGGGGGGCGGCGATGAAAGGTGAGGTGGTATGTGTCTGTGCAGGGCTTGGCATTGAAGCTGGCCAGGTATTTCCCGTGCTGGGAGAGAATGGGCGCGTCTGGGAGATTCTGCTAGGCGGGAGCTACAGGAAGATCAGCAAGCGGTCTGGCCGTGTGCAGGGCTGGAAGAATGGCCCGAAGTTTAAAGCTCCGGCTAAGTGAGCATAAACTCGCGTTTGTACGTGAAATTTGCGTATACCATAAGCGCCAAGAATTTAAACAGGAGCGCGGTTAGAGGCTAACATGACACCAATTTACGATGTGTTCTCACTAATCCCAGAAAGATCCTTTGGTTCCTTCAACGCAAAGAATCTGGCCCTGTATCTGGCAAACCTGATGGACGAAGTAGGCTCCATCACGGTAAGGCCGTACAGGAGCGAAATAGCTGAAGATTTGGGCATGAGCAACCATGCACTTCGGCAAGCAATGCTCCAACTCACTGAGCGCAAGTTGATTGAGATCGAGCACTACGTTGATCAAGGCGGGGAAGGCTACAAGAGCAAGGCCAACTATTACACGCTGGGGATGGAAGCGATCAGGCACATAGAGTCCCTTGAAGAACCACTGACGATTGACGAGCAAGAGTATCTGGAACAGGAAGACCGAGCGAGTGCGGAAGAGGTAAAGAGCAACGCGATTGCCGTCAGGAAGTATCTTGATTCTCTGAGTGAGAAGAACAGGAACCTCTTCTACAGCCTCATGAATGATCGCAATCTCCTACGCATAGAACCCGCAGGACACCTTGAGCAGGTCGAGCCTTAACACTCCGCATCATAAAGCGCTCCTACGTGAAATCTTGAGTTCTACGTGTACCATAGTGGCCAAGATTTCAAGCAGGAGCGCGGTTAGAGGTGGTGTTATGCCGACAGGCCAAGCATTGAAGTCATTGCAGCAGCAGCCACGGCTTTGATCGTCTCAAAAGTCATGTCGAGCCCTTTGGTTGTAAAGGTCTCTTTAGTCTTGTTCCACACGGTATCGTTGCGGATTGTTTCTAGGAATTCATAGCCTGACCATGTGAGGCGATGGGCTCTAAACTCTTTAGCGTAAAGCGGGACAGCATCATCCATCGTGCCCACAACAAGACCCGCTTCAATAAGAAGCTCCATGTGATAGGAAACCTGACGATCAAGTTCTGTTAAATCAGCATCTGGTTTGATCCTGTCATCTGCATAGAAATCAATGTAAGTAAGAGTTGATAATGAATCAGGCAGCTCCTCCAATTTTGTTAAAATCAGCCTAACAACATCCCAATCACGTTTCATCCAAACCCCCTTCCCCAGAAAAATTTCCCCAATAACCAAGATGTTACCTAATGAATCCATCTTGGTAAATTCATCATTATTGGGATTGTTATTAATCTCGTGTACTGTATGTTTAAACAGTATAGGAGAACAGCAATGCAGCTAGACGAGTTCGTGAAAACAACCCTCATGCAGGTGGTCAAAGGTGTGAAGGACGCGCAAGAAGAAGCCGTTGGGTTTGGTGCTGTGGTCAACCCAAGGCCAAATGGTGGTTATGGCCCAGCAAGGGAAACTCAAATAGATTTTGATGTCGCCCTAACAGTTACGGGAACTAGCTCCGGTGAAGTGGGTGGAAAAATTGCAGTTGCCTCGTTCCTGAATCTGGGTGGGAAAGCAACAGAATCAGATGCACGACAGGAAACCAGCCGTGTGAAATTTGAATTGACTCTGGCTCTACCATGCAGTGAAGAGCAAAAATCCTCTACTGCTCTGTGCTAACCCAAGATGACATGTTGCCCCTCCGGTAAATTCTGAAAAAAATCTGTGGGGGCATCTTGAGTAATGAAGCCGCGCCGATTCCCCCCGTACCCCCCATCGAGCAGGCACAGGATCACCGCTGCTTGCATCCATGCCTAACCACGGGCAACCGATCACCATAACTCTCTAATGCAGGACAAGGCCAAGGGAACCCCAAGGCAGGGATAGAGTCGTCTGGGCCGTCCACAAAGGTATACCCATAGTGGATTTATTTTTGGTAGGTATTGACCCGTCCATTAAGTGTCTATAAAGTCTGTCCACGTAGGGTCTTTGACTTCTGGTAGACAGTTGCGGGCCTTATGAATGGAGTGATGGCCTCCCCTAGCGCCAACTAGAGGAAGCCTGAGCGATACATCAACACGCTACCTGTGGGGTAAGTATGAAGATTGAAGCACTCGGGTTCGGAATCTACCGATTGTGGATGGACGGATCAAGCTACACCGTTCTGGGATGGAGTAATGTCTGGCGCTTTGCATGGTCAAGAGTTACGGATGGAAGTAATTAACATGATTGATTTGATGATTAAACTCCGGCGATTCAAGACGATGGAATCACTAGACACTGTAGCGGCTCGTATGCTCTCCAAGGCTTCCGCTACGGGCATCCAAGAGGAATTGAAGGTCATGGCAGCCATAGATCACCGAAGGGCTGAGATAGCGTCTGGAAGGCGTTTCGATGTGGGTAAGGTTCCCGCTGCTGCATGGGCTCTAGTGGATTGAGGTAAAGAGAAATGATTGTTGGTTATGCTCGCGTGTCTTCTGTAGGTCAGTCGCTTGATGTTCAGCTTGAGAAGCTACATGAAGCTGGGGCTGAGAAGGTCTATCAAGAGAAGGTATCCGGTAAGAGCACCACGAACAGGGCACAGCTTCAGGCCATGCTTGAGTTTGTCCGAGAGGGTGACACCGTGATGATCACCAAGCTAGACCGGATGGGTCGTTCACTGGCTGACCTGCTGAAGATCGTGAATGGTCTGGAAGAGAAAGGGGTGAGCCTCCGTGTTCTGGATCAGCCATTTGATACAGGGAGCGCACAAGGCCGCCTGATGCTGTCTCTGCTGGGAGCCTTTGCTGAGTTCGAGTTAGAGCTACGTAAAGAGAGGCAGATGGAAGGGATCGCCAAGGCCAAGACAGATGGGAAGTACATGGGCAGGCCAAGGACTCTGGATGAAGCACCTATACGGGAAGCCCTGCTGAAGGGAGACAAGAGCCCATCACAGATAGCAAAGGAACTTGGGGTCGGTAGGTCTACGGTCTACAAGGTAGCCAAGGCTATGAAGGATGAAGGACAGCTAGAGCAGTAAGGTTATGAAGTATGGGGCTTTCTTGTTTTTAATAATCTCCACGAAATGAACGAGAAGGCCCCTAGAATCGTCTCTGAGATCGACTGTGACAAGGCCATGTAATGCCACTCACGCAGCCTAGGATGATCTGAGAGGCGCATAGGCGGGCTCTGGTGGCTGAATCTCTTGCTGTCCATCTGTCCGCCCCTGTTTGGTCAACTCGCAGCTCTCCAACCGCGCACCTATCAACAAGCCTTCCCGAGCACACTTTTCACCAGCACTGTCAGAAAGTGCGTTCCTCTTCCGTCCCTCTTGTTCCCTTCCTGCTCTCCTTCCGTCCCATCACCTGATTGACCTGGATGCTCCAATTTCCCCTGAGCAACCCGATAGACCAATCCAAGAACAAACGACATGACCGCACAACCAACCATTCAATCCAACATTCAACCCAGCACAACTCTCCATTCCCTTCCCGCACTCATCGAGCCAGCCAAAAGACCAAGAGGCCGTCCGCCTATCACCTTCAACAATACATTCGTTCGCCTCTGGCTACTCCGGCAGGTCAAGCAGGAAGAGATAGATGAAGACGATGCTTTGCCCCCTCTCAATTCCCGTCACTCAATCTACAGCTATGCAGGCTGGGTCAATGATGTGGTTACTGGGGCTGCACGGCTGAACAACTCAGAGAAATACACAGGGCTACCCATGAGCACCAGCCTTGTCCTCAAGATCCTGCTATCCCTTCCCACGATTACCAATGCAGCAGTAAAGCAATGGGTCGCACCTTGGATGGGAGGGACTGTTAGCAGGCAATACGTAAACCAGTTGACCAATGCGGCGATTGCTGCGGGTAAGTCCATTGACTATCAACTTGAGAAGCGGGAGGTCTGGGATGGTAATAATTGAGACTCGTATGAATTTTTGCTGACATTCTTTATAGAGGCCGCAGGACTCTCCTTTGGACAACCAAAAGATCTTTCCAAGAGATCTCCAAGATAATAAACATTGGTAATAACAATTAAAATAAAACTGGTAGAGATCTTGTAGACAGAATCAGACAACACAAAGGCCCGAGATCTTTGGGTAAACCTGATTGACATTCTCCAAGACCATTCCTTTTGTTTTATCAACATTATTAGTAACCAAGATCATCCCCAGCAGAAGAAGCACAAGAGGCAAGATGGGTCTTAAAGAAGGTCAGCCAGATTTATCGTGCAGGTTGTCTTGCTGATTGTCCTGCTGGGTTCACCTATCAACAATTAAATAGGGACAAGAATGGAGCGGCCAAAAATACGGAATCCGTAAAAATGGACACCCCAAATGGAAATACCTGATCGCCTCTTAATAATAATTGTGCTTTCTATCGTTTGGAATGGAATGATTCCCTGACCATAAGGATGAGTAATCATTCCTGAATAGATGAACGCTTATTAACCAAATGATTTCACTGCCATAAGGAAGCACAATCAAATGAACAAAGTATCACCAGCGCCAATACTTCCAGAAGGGACAATACTAACTGAGGAAGGGAAGGACAAGATTATCAGCGGCAAGGTACAGCGGCAAATCCTACGCTTGATTGCTGATTATGCTGGAGGATTGAACATGCCTGTACCAGAACTAACAGAGAAAATGAAGCGTGTCTATGGAGTAGAGAAGCAGAACGTCTATCGCTCACTCCGGCTGATGGAATCAAGAGGTGTGCTTCGTATCCTGAAGAACATCAATGGTGAGGGATTAATCTGCTGTTTTGTTACTGAACATGCCACAGATAAATTAGATGCGTATGGGGATAACATCTACATCTACGAGACTTCTGATTTGCAAGACATGATGGATGAACACTATAAATACATGGCTGGAGGCATGGTTGTAGGTTCAAGTGATTTTGTTGCCGGAATACTATCGGAAATCGAACAGAATGGTTCGGTAAAAATGTTCAAGGAATGTTCTTATGCACGTCCTGATTCCAAACGCTGGATCGCGGTAAAGCGCCTAAACAAAGAGCGTCTCTATAAGCTCGCAACCCGTGGATTTAACATGAGGGTAAATCTTGATAAGGCCCTAGAGGCGGCAATTACTAGCGCGATGTTTCCCCTGTTAGATCAAGCAGCCCGTGGAGCATGGCAGCCGTTCTTTGACACCCTGAAAAAGAATCAGGTGATCATCTACCGTGACTTGAAAGGGGTACGAACCATGATTTGGGATCATCGCCGCTGGTCTGTATACAGTGCCCGAGTAATGCGTGAACGAGCTGAGTATCTGGCGACTTGGGCTCTCCCGTGAACAGTTGATAAAGATTGGGGTGGCTGGGGGTGGCCGCCTCATTTGCTACCTCATGCATTTCCCCGATTCGGGGTTTTGCATGACCCCAGATGAAACATGGGACAAGATTGGAGCGTCCAAAAATGCCAAAAGGGCAAAAATGGACACCCCAAATGACACTCACACAAAACGCCATTTTGGCGGAATGTGTTACCCCCAGCCGATCAAGTAGCTTCACTTGCTCCCTAGTGCAAAATGGTCGCCGACCAAAATGTTCCACCCCAGATGACACCTAGGACAAAATCCCGAATCGGGGAAATGTTACAACCCTCCCCATCCTCCATTCCCTCCCTAAACCACCAATAGAATAAACCCTGACTATAGAAGAGACGAACCTTTGCTCTCTCTTTCTAACCTTCTCTATCAGTTTCCATCACCATCCTTGTAATAGAGTGAAAACATAATGCAATTCCTCAAGCGCCTATTCTCAACCACCACAGAAGAAAACCTCCAATCTGAAATAGATTCATTGAAAGATCGTCTGGCTCAAACAGAGCGTGAGAATGAGCGCCTACAAGCTCGCCTATCAACACAGCCTCTCACTCCTAATAAACGTTGGGAAGCATACAAAGAGCTGTCGAATGGTTCACCTAATTACCTTGTCCGTAAATACCTGAAAGAAACAGCAAGTAAGAACGGTGCATACTTTACAAAGAAACCACAAGTGCCTGTTAGCCGCTCCTATTATCCTGATGAAGTTCAGCGAGTTCTTGGTGAGCCTAACGCTTGGAATAATGTGGTCTACCTGCTTTTGTGGAACCTAGACATTATCCATGAAGCTGCTGTAACTGCTCTACTCAGGGAGATTAATGGTAAGGACTACAAGCCTTATTACATTACGCACATTACCAGAGCAGCACGTTGCGCAAGCATGGTTATCTACAAGTACATAAAGGTGAACAATTTGGATGAGTAATCGAGAGGTAGAGAACACAACAAACAAATCTTGAAGGGCTCACTGGATTCAGTGGGCCTTTTCTTTTACCTGCAATAAGAAAGCAATACACATAACAACAATAAATAATAAGAAGAAATCAAATTGAATAACTATAGCAACGATAATTTTCCTATCCAACAAACCCCAAGTTTCCCAGGTCAAAACAATGGCACTGGTGACACCCGCTTTTTGTACCGCAAATTGTTCGCTGGTGAAGTGCTGACATGTTTCCAAGATCACTGCTTTGCTCTGCGAACTATTAACAAGCGTATCCTGCGAAATGGTAAGTCCATCAACTTCCCAATGATTAGCTTTTCACGAGGAGCTAAGTATCACAAGGAAGGTGAACTTATTAAAGCTGCTGAACTTAAACATACCACACGTTCAATTACTGTAGATGATGTGCTCTACTCAATGGTATTTGTCCCAGAGGTAGATAATGACCTCAACAGTTTTAATGTCCGTTCCCATTATGTCAAAGAACTTGCCTATGAAATGGCTAATGGTATGGATAAGAATGTAATGCGTATCATCGCTAAGGCTGCATTTATTACTGATAAGGCGGCAGCAGAGAAAGTATTTGGTGAGGGCAATGTTCTGGATGATGAAGTATTTACAAATAACGTTACCCTTGCCCAATACGGCACTGATGGTTCTAAATTTACACGAGGCCAACAGATCGTGGATGCTATTCATAAAGCTCGCTCAGAGTTTGTGAAAAAGAATGTTCCCAACATCGACACAGCAGTTTGTATTCTGACCCCTGATGACTATGAGGCTCTTGTAAACGCTGCACAGGACATTAATAAAATGCCTTGGATGAACAAGCAGTTTCAAGGTCTAGTGAGCTTTGATGAAAAGCTGGATGCTTCAGGCGATAACCCTATTACTGGTCTGAAGATTGCCGGTATCCAGATTTATGAAACTAACCACTTGCCGAATCAGAACGAGCTGAATGGTCTTATTGGACAACCTGAACCTCTCCCCGTTGAAGAAGGTGGTTCTGGCCGTACTGATGCTTATCGGGCTGACTTCACAGGTCTAGCAGGTCTTGTATACACCAAGGATTGCGCGGCTGCTGTTATGGTGCGGGATGTGAGCACACAAACGATTGAAGAACCCTTGCGTCTTGGTGAGAACGTTCTGACTACTATGTACGTAGGTACTAACATCCTGCGTCCTGCATGTGCTATCGCATTGTTTGAAGCCAAGACAGACACCGTTAATGAACGTCTGCCGTCATTCATTGCACAGAACATGAAGAAGCTAAAGAAGCAGAAGAAGTAATTGAATCTAAGCTGCTGGGTACCTATCCGGCAGCATTATAATTTTGAGAATAATAACAATGAGAGATAACAAGAAAGATGGAACAACTATGTCCATCACCAAAGCTACGCTACAAATGCTAGATGAAGAACGAGTACGGCACGGTAAAAATACTGGTAAACCTATGTCCCGTTCAGAAATGGCCCGACTCCTTATTGCAGAGAGTATTTGCCGAAGAGTGGATAGTGCAGGCGTTCAAGTATCAGACCCGTACACTCTTATCAAATTGAAGACTGAACAACTGCAAACTGAAATTAATGCTCTTGTAGATACTGCCGAGAAAATGAGTAAGGAGGTTAAAGCAAATGAGCCTATCTGAAGACATTAATGATTTTAGCAATTCTCCTATGCGTGGTGACATTGAAGTTGATTCCTACAATTTGCCTGAATACTCAGTAGGTATGAATGATAATGGTGAAGCCCTCTATTCATTCAATGGTCTGGAAATGACAGAAGCACAGCGGGATTCTCTATTTGGAGTCTCTGAAGAAACATGCAGCATTGAGCAAGAGCATAACCTAGACACCTACGTTGAAAGCACAGAGAACGATGAAAGCAATCAACACCCAATTTATTCAAAGCTGGACACCATTAATAAAGCAAGCGGTGACGTAGGCCAATTCTATTCTGATGCTCTATTCAACAATGACCATGAAGCTATGGCCTCTGTGTCTAATGAAACTGGTATGGAGCAGGATGAAATCAATTCTTATGCCTACGCTGTTCTAGCCGACATTTCAAATGAGCTTGGCGCTGATTATAACCAGATGGTTGAAATGCTTGAGCAAGACATTTCCAACATTAAATCTACTAGGTCAGAGGCCGGATACAAAATCCTAAACTCTGCAATTAAGAAAGCATTCAAAGGCGATTACCAAGGGGCTATGAGTCTCTGGGATGGCTACCGTAAAATTATCTATAAGAACAAATAAGACCTATCAACATGAACACCAAAAAGATTACTAAAGAAGACCTCTCCCTTGAGCTGTTTGACGAAATTAACGCACTCAAGGCCCAAATCCGATTCCTTGCACAACATAGCTCCGCTCCAATGGCAGCATTCGCAGCAGCAGGTTATAAGGCATCTGTAGCTTATCAAGAGGAACAGCAGCAGAAGGCTTATGATCGTAAGCTCGATAAGCAGTATGAAGAAGACATTAAGGCCATCAAAGCATGGGCACAGGATTACTATTTCTGCTTTGCCAATGCAGAGGATGCGGAAAAGTATGTAAATGAACAATGGGAATACATCTGCAAGGCCCGTAATAGTGAACATGGCCGCAATCATGATTACCAATACCAAGAACCAAGCTATGAGCAACTGTTCAAAGCAATGAAGGACATGGCATACACAGCCGGTAATCTGGATGCTTCAGATAAAGATAAGAGTATCGCTATGGCTGCCCTGCCTGTTATCCGTGAGAAAATGAAGGCATTCATCGAGCAAGAAACAAAGGTGGAATAACCATGTACGTCACTCAGAATCAGTACACCTTGTTTAAGCGTATTCAAGAACATGCAACTCTAGTCCTTGGTGAGCGCCCACAGAAATTCAAATTGAAAGATAAGCTGTTGGGCCATTACCTATCATCGCTTGAACTGAATACCTCAGAACAAATTATGGCTCTGGTTCGTGAGCTATTCCCTGCAAAAGTAAAAGAAGAAGAGAACGAGGGGGAGTAATCCCTCTCTTTATTTAATTATGAAAAGCAAAGAACGAAAACTATTTGAAGAAATCCAAGCAGCATTTAATACAACCCCACTGCTGAAGGATGAAGTTAAGCACCTCTATTTCAAGGCAGGTGTGCAAGAAGTATTGGATTTTATGGCTCATAAAGTCTCTCAGATGGAGCGTGAGCATGTGTCTTAATAGTCATGTTCCAGATCCCCCGAAGCCTCCGGCTCCCCCGCCTGCACCAGCAGAAGCAGCAGAAGTGCAAACTGGTGTTAGTGATAAAGGTGTTAAGCGTAAGGCCAAACAGGCTCAATCTGTGTTCTACCGGAATAACAATGGACTCTCGGTAGGTGGTAACACAGGTTCAGGGATGAACATTGGAGTAAGTAATTGAAGCAATCAGTAAGTGGTATTTATCAAAAACTAAAAGGTACTCGGGAAGCCTATGTAACCAGAGCAAAGAGCTGTGCAAAACTAACTATCCCGTCTCTATTTCCAGAAACAGATAGTAATGGTGAGACCCTGTATGTTCCTTATCAGGGAATTGGCGCAAGGGCTTTGAAGAGTCTTGCATCCAAGATTCAGCTATCTCTATTCCCGCCGGAAAACTCATTCTTCCGTCTTACCGTTGAACCGACCGAACGTGAAAAGCTAGGTGTAGATTCACAAGGTAAACTAGACCAAGCATTGACCCGCCTTGAACGGATGGTGAATGATTATCTTGAATTGAAGAACATTAAGAACACAGCCTTTGAAGCAATCAAGCAGCTTATTGTTGCTGGTAATGCTCTTATTTACATGGGCAAAGAGTCATTCAAAATGTTCAGGCTGGATAAGTATGTAGTCCAACGGGACATGATGGGAGAGGTAGAGCTAATTATTGTGGAAGAACCTGTATTTAAAGCTGACCTCCCCAAGTCAATTCAAAAGCTGATTACTGATGATGATCCCAAACAGAAAACAGTGAAGGTCTACACCTTTATCCGCCGTCAGAAAGGTAAATGGGTATCAGACCAATACTTGGAAGATGAATTGATTCCCAGCTCTCACGCTGAATACGCTATTGGCCGTTGCCCTTGGATTCCCCTTCGCATGGTACAAGTCAGCGGTGAAGATTATGGCCGTTCCTACGTGGAAGAACACATTGGCGATCTCTCTTCCCTTGAGACACTTTCTAAAAGTATGTCCGAGTCAGCAAAAGCAGCCGCTCGTATTGTCTGGCTGGTACGTCCCAACGGGATTACAGATTTGAATGCGCTGAACAGAGCGAGGAACGGGGCCTATGTAGCGGGCAACCCTGAAGACCTTGTATGCCTGCAATTTAATAAGCAAGCAGACATGGCTATTACCAAGACAGAAGCAGACGAGATCCGGCGTGGTATCTCTCAAGCATTCTTGATGCAAAGCTCTCTACAGCGTTCTGGTGAGCGTGTGACAGCCGAAGAGATCCGAACTCTGGCTAGTGAGCTTGAACAGGTTCTAGGGGGCGTCTATTCGCTCCTGAGTATGGAACTGCAAATGCCTATCGTCAGTGTCGCTATTGGTAGGCTGGAAGCTGATGGAGTGATCCCGTCATTCCCCAAGGGCACATTCAAGCCGTCCATCGTCACTGGTGTAGATGCTCTCGGCCGTGGGCAGGACTACCAGCGCCTTGTAACAGCCATGAACACTATGGCCCCTATGGGTGAAGCAGCAATGACGGCTGTAGACATGGGCGAGCTATGGAGTCGTGTTCTAGCAAGTCTCAACGTCCCAGAGCGTGGCCTTATCAAGTCAGCCGAACAACTGGATAACGAGAGGAAGCAAGAGCAAGCAGCACAGCTTATGCAGGTTATGGGGCCTCAAGCTCTACAGATGCAGGCACAACAGCAGTAAACACGCGCTCCTACGTGAAATCTTCAGGGGGATTACCCTGTGAAGTCTAAGAATCTCGCGTAGGAACACGATAGGGAGCTGGATAGGTGGGGTCAGATGGACATTTGGAAGAATCCTTCCAAATCACCAAATGACTCCAAGCTCAGAGATCATCGAGCGTGACCTTAATTCCTTGTAGTGGGTTCGCCAGACGTTCCCTGGCTATGGCCTCTATTTTCCGAGCATCAGCCATTAATACCGGATCATCTTCTTCTTCAGCGGCCTCTATGTAGGCTGCTATGTCTTCCTCTGAATTGAGGTAATCAGCGGTATCGTATCGGCTAAACCCTTCATGGATAGGGCTTTGGTCTGGACTCTCTTTCATAAATCCCTCTGTGCTGAACAGGTACAACAAGCCAGAGGATACACCGAATAATCCCTGACTATAGAATAGGATTCTATAAGAGGGTCATTTGCTCTACTCATAGATAACATTACTACTATAACTAGATGGTTCTATTAGACTGTCAAGCAGAGTGATGTAAATAATAATAAAAGTAGATAATCCCACTTAGTTAATCTTTTAATTCCTTATTCATGGTTTCTTTGGTGTTCACAACAATAATAATAATGGGTGATAACCACCTGCAACAGCTCCATGCTCTGCAAGGGTAATTGAAATCAAATTCCCCGTGCAGTTAAGTGGCGCTTCTTCTTCCCCTTGGGTCTACAGACTCATCCTGTAGGTCTGAGGGTTTTTACGGTCAGTTTTTTCTCTGTTGTCAATGCAGGCCCCAATGCGGCCCACGAACACTACTTTTGTAACCCCAATTGACCCTGCTGCTTTCTTCGGCGATACTGTTGACGGACGGGTCAAGTTTTAAAGAGTGTGTTGCACTATCAGACGACACAGCTTGAACCCATCTTGTGGGGCGCTATCGATAAAACTTCTTAGCCTTACAGTATGCCTTAACTCATTGATAACTAAGGCTAATCCCATAGAGGGAAATCAAATAAAATGCAAGCAGAACACATTAAGCAAAAAGCCAAGAGCGACACTGCATTTAGCTACGATTTAGAGCGTATGCAACAGCGTGTAGCAAATGCAGCTAGAGCTTCTAAACGGGTTCCAAAGGGACTCAAGAATCCTGATGACTTCCTCCGTTGGTTAGATGCACAATAGGCGTTCTAACAATAACAACGGAGAAGACTAGCCACGGCACATTACACCTACCCCCAAACCCCAATTGATGTTGAGATCGGCCCTGAATTTGAGATAGAGCTGAAACGCGGCAGACCCACTACAAAGCAAGCTGTTGCGTCTTTTGTTGTCCATCTTGAACAACATGGTTTCAAAAACCTTCAGGGCAGGAACAAGCCATCATGGGATGTGCGTAGTGACGACCCTAAGCGGGAAGATAAGATTGATTACGCCAAGAAGCATAATCTACATCACTATCACATAGGCATCCCCCGATACAACCAAGCTAAGTCAGGCATAGGGTTAGTGTCTGAGTACGTTCTACACTACCAACTGCTGTCCGATGAGGATGGTGAGTTTGTGCGTATTGTAGACTATAGCAGGCATCCACCTTTCACTCTTCCCGAAGAGGAACGACTGACTAAGTTGGTATAATGAAAGCCTCTATGCCCGATGGGTCAATTCGGATGTAGAGGCTTCTTTGTTTCTGGTTACTCGAACAGGGTCAGGAATTGCTGCATGTCGGGAGAGGCTATCATGGTCTCTACAGCCTGAAGCTGGTGCTTATAGTCGTACCCCGAGGAATAGAGGCCATACGACATGGTGAGCCCCTTCTTGCTGTGGCCTACGATAGCGGCAGTAACATCCTCTGGAACACCTGCACGGTGATAAGCGGTGATAGCCATCCCACGAAAGCTGTGAAAGCCCTTTGTCCGATCACGGTTTCCAAGGGCTTTCCCCTTGAGTCGTCCGAACTTGTGAGACCATACCCCAGCGGCTTTACTACCTCTGCTACCAACCCAGACACCTGCAATAACTATCTCTTTCAGCTCTGCCCAAATAGCAGCAGGAAATGGGATAGCACGAATTGAGTTAGCGGTTTTGCCTTTCCTGATTCTGACAAGGTGAACCCCATTGTTAACCTCAAAATCGTCAGCCGTCAGAGCAACCAGCTCCCCTATCCGGCAACCAGTCAGTAGACCAAATTTGCTTAGGATCTTCAGAGGATAATCGGCATGTTTCAGAATCTTAACCATTTCCTCAACGGTGAAATCCACATACGATTGTGATCCACCTGTAGAGCGCACATTGGCATTCTTGAATGGATTATCCCCTGATGCGTTCTTGCGTAAGTAACACCATTCCCATAAAAGGGATAACGAGCTGAGGTAGCCTACACGGGTGCTGTCGCTCTTGGCATCTTCCAATGACTGAAGCCATAGGGTAACGTCTCGGCGTTCAATGGTGGAGATTCTGGGGTCTTTCTTGCGCATGAATGAACAGAGACTATCAGCCCCATTGCGCATCTTACTGAGAGTTGCCTTTGCCTTACGCTTGGCTGGGTCTTGTTTGTTATCGAAGTCGAGGTAAGCATTCACTGCCTCTTTCAGCGTTATCTCATACTTGGCTGCAATAACCTTCTCGCCTCCGAGTACATACCGGATCGCGTCAGCTTCAACTTCATCACCCCGAGCCAATGAGTTCTCAACGTCATAGGCATCATAGAGATCTTCATGGATGATCTCGGCGCTCTCGTTACCCTGCCAGATAGTTGTAGGGAGCTTCTGCTGGGATTCGCGTACAGCCTCCTGAATCTCTTCAATCATGGCGTTGAAGCGTGACCTCTTAGGCTCTTGGGCCATCTGGTCAGCAAGTAGTTTGAACTGGGCTAGAGCGGCATCCCGCTTGATGATGGCTTCCCTGAGATCTGAGGTCTCTAGGGTCTTAACGTAGATTGTCTTGCCCCTGAAATGAGGTAAGGGCTGAAGGATTTTTGGTACAGAGTAGTGCAGATACCAGCGCCCTGACTTCAACTGTAGGGCGTATGTTTCACGTCTTCTTTTCACGCAGTATCCCCTTGTGATAGAGTGCGGACTTTACCACAGCATTTACCAAGATGCTTACCTAAAGCACTGATTAATAAGGGATTCAGAGAGTTAGAACACCACGAAGAAGATAATGAACTTCATGGTAATGACTCGGGTGACCTTGATTTAAGGGCGCGAATTATATCAGAACTTTGTGGCCAGCGCCTACTGGATGAGCGTTTGCTCACATTACCCCACGCAGTGTTTGCCGTGCAGCGCCAATCTTGCGTATATTCCCGACCCTGCGCCTCGCCAGATTTTTGACAACAGACTGATCCGATGAAGACCTATATCTACTACCCCGGCATGGAGGTACGCGACGAGCTCTGGCTCAAATTTGCCTTGCTCTATCTGGAGCGGCTTGCCTTTGTCTTCACCGTCAGCGAAAAGAGCGGTCTCACCGCCCTGCTCGATACCCTTCAACAGCAGAGCGATCTGCTAGCCGAGCGGCCCGATGCCGCCTTTTTTGCCGCCATTACCCCGCAATTGGAGAGCCAGATAAGCGGCCTGGTGGCCCCCGATTTCGTCCGCCACAAGGTGTTTGGCAACAAGGAACTGATTGGTCGCTGGCGTCAGGAGGCCAACCACGACTGCTTCTGCCCGGATCAGGTGGGGCTGGAGCGACTGCACGGCTTTTGCCTGACTCACGGCTTTGCGACCCGGGATGAAGGGGGGATCAGAATGGCGCGGCGCTTTGCCAATCTGCTCTCCATGCGTCTCGCCCGTGAGTGGGCACTCGCCAATGACGGGGCGCTTATTACCGATCACGACTATCTGGATCGACTGCTCCATCTGCTCGAATCCCGCTACCACAATCGCGGCGGTCAGGATTGCTTCCACCTCGAAATCCCGTTGCAAGTACCCACTCACCTCGGAGAGATCTCCTTCGCCGAGCTTATCGCCCTGCGCGGGCGCAGCGGCTTTCGCCAACAGCTGGCCGAATTTCATCTGGCCATCGACAACCTGCTCGCCATGCTGGGTAGCGGCTATGCCGACCCGGCGGCCCTGACCCGCTTTGAGCAGGCTCAGCAAGGGCTCAATCAACTGCTCGGGCCCGAGACCCTCAGCATGCCACTCACCACCCTGGTCAGCACCAGCCTGCCCGCCGTAGCCATGCTCCACCAGTTAAAGGCGAGCCACCCCGAAAGCAACCTCATCTTCCATCCCATCAAGAAGAGCCACTTTCACCAGCGCAAGAGCCAGCACTTCTTCACCCGGCTCGGCCATCTGCGCCAACCGGGCTGAATGGGCGGAATGAAAAAGGGGTTGGCATTTGCCAACCCCTCTCGTTATCTGCGGCCTACCAATCATCACCACGATGATTGGCCCGCTCTTGCGCCTTCCTGCGCGCCTCCATCGCCCTGTCACGGCGGATATTGGAAGGGGTACAGGCAAACTGTTTCTGATAGCAACGCGTAAAACTCTCGGAAGCTGGTTCGAAAGGTGAATAGAACCCGGTACGTTCAGGAGAAACATGGTGATCACCATGATTGGTTGTGGCACAACCCGAACTCATCAGCACCAGCAAGGGACACAGAACACGCAGCAAAAGAGAACTCCCGATTGGATTTGAATGAACTCGTAATTATTCATAAATTAATTCATCCAATCAAATATTGATGCATTTCAAATGGTTAATTACATTCACCTCAATGGCTGTCGGCAAAACGATCAACGGGTGATGGTGCCAGCATCACTGTCAGGATGCACCACGCGAAACTCGATACGATCGCTGTTGCCCGCTTCATCCACCACCACCAGCTGATAACGACCCGCCACACTCAGCACCTGATCCCCGTCCCAGCGCAGTCGCTGGCCGTTGAGAAACCAGGCCGACTTGCCGACACCGCCCAGCACCTTGGGCTGCAACCGATAGCGCTGGCTGCGGATAAGGTTGCCCTCCCCCAGCGCCACGATGCGAATGGGGGCCTGCAGCTCGGCGCTCTGCCCCTCCCCTGCACAACTGCTGGCGAGCAGCGACTGCCGCCGCTCGCTGGGGGACCGCCAAGGCTCCAACGACAACGGCCAGAGGGCCCGAAAACCGGATTGTGCCGCATCGGGGCAACGGGTCAGCGTCGGCTTGCCTTCGGCAGTGAGTGCAACTTGCCGCAGCGGCGAGGGCCAGTCCATGGGATCCGGCAAGGTGGGGGGATCGCGCCCTTCCAGCAACCAGGCACTCTGGCGCTGCAAACAGGCTTCAGGCAGGGTCGCGTTCGCCTTGCGCCCCAGCGGCCAGCAAATCTCGGCCTCGCTCACCGTGTTGGGCTGTGCCGGCAGAGGGCTGTTGTCAGCCAGTCGCGAGTAGACCGAAAGCAGCAGCGGCACCGCCGCGCTCTGGCCGTAAAAACCGGGCATAGGGGTACCGTCGGGGCGCCCCAGCCAGACGCCGATGGTCCAGCGACCGGAGACCCCCATCGCCCAGCTGTCGCGATAGCCGTAGCTGGTACCGGTCTTCCAGGCCAGCCTGTTGACCCGGCCGGTCGCCTCGCTGGCAAAGGGCTGATCAGCCCGTCCCTGCGCGCTCAGGATCTGCCAGATGATCCAGGCCGATCCCGGGCTCAGCAAGGGGCGTGACACCGCCTGCTGCCCCGCCAGCCAGACCGGCATCGCCACCTGCCCCTGCCGGGTCAGCGCACTGTAGAGCGCCACCAGCTGCTCGAGTCGAATGCCCGCAGCCCCCAGCGCAATGGCCGGATTGGGTTTGTCGGAGAGCGCCAGCCGCACCCCGGCGTTGTCGAGGCGGCTGACCAGCTTGTCGGGCCCGAGCGCCTCCAGCACCTGCACCGCCGGCACGTTGAGGGATTGCTGCAGCGCCTGAGCAAGCGTCACCGGCCCCTGAAAGGCGCCGGAAAAGTTGGCGGGTCTGTAATCCGAGCCGAGCCTCGGCGCATCG
The DNA here is from genome assembly GCF_963862045.1 of Aeromonas sp. 159. Lineage (NCBI taxonomy): Bacteria > Pseudomonadati > Pseudomonadota > Gammaproteobacteria > Aeromonadales > Aeromonadaceae > Aeromonas > Aeromonas sp. 159. The sequence goes on from NZ_CAWLMI010000047.1 coordinate 73,336, forward strand.
GAAAGCAGGGAGGCCGAGTGCACCAGCCCCTCGTCCATCGCCAGACCGTAGATAAAGGGCTTGAGGGTGGATCCCGGGGAGCGGATTGCCTGCACCATGTCGAGATAACCGTGGCGGCGCAAATTGCCATACTCGGCGCTGCCCACATAAGCGCGCACAGCCATGGTTTTGTTATCTACCAAGAGCAACGCCGCTGAGGTCTGCTCGGGGAAGCGGCGAATGTAGCTCGCCACCCGCCCCTCCAACCAGCGCTGCAGATCGCCATCAATGGTGGTGTGCACCAGCGCCCCGGCCTGATGGTCGGCGGCGAGACGGGCAAAGAGCGGCGCCTCCATCGGCGTGAAGTGACCGCGGGCCAGCACCGGCTCGATACGCCCCTCCAGCCACACCTGTTCGGGCCAGACGCCTTGCGCTACCAGCCGCTGCATCACCTTGTCACGGGCGGTGCGGGCCCGCTCGGGATGCCGGTCCGGCCGGTTGCGACTGGGGGCCTGCGGCAGCACCGCCAACAGCGCCGCCTCGGCATAGGTCAGCTTGGCGGCGCTCTTGCCGAGATAGGCAAAACTTGCCGCCTGCACCCCCTCCAGATTGCCGCCAAACGGCGCCCGATTGAGGTAGACGGTGAGCAGGGTGCGCTTGTCGTAGTGCCACTCCAGTTGCAGCGCACGGGCCATCTGGCGCAGCTTGCCGGGCACGTTCCTGTGGTAGGGCTCGATAAGGCGCGCCACCTGCATGGTGAGGGTCGAGCCGCCCGACACGGCGCGCCCGTAGCGCAGCCACTGCCAGACCCCGCGCACCATGGCCACCGGATTGACCCCGGGATGACGCCAGAAGTAGCGATCCTCGTAGCCAAGCAGCGCCTCGATATAGCGGGGGGAGACCTGCTCCAGGGTAACGGGGTAACGCCACACGCCGCTGGTATCGGCAAAGGCGCGCAGCGGTCGCCCCTTCATGTCGAGCACCACCCGTGCGTAGGCAGGGTCGAGCGGTGGCGGCGGGAAAATGCGATCCAGCGCCAGCAATGACAGGAGCAGTGCGACAACTCCCAGCACCGAGAAACGCAGCCAGCGTGGCAGACGACCAAGCCAGCGCCAGCCAGCGCGGCCACTGCGACCCAGACTCAGCCAGCCATGCTGCCAGAAAGTGAGCGGGCGAACCCACTCAAGGGAGGGTTTGTTACTCAGAAATACGCACCTCGTGGATATCCTCACCCACAGCCCGCAGTTCAGGCCGGTACATATCCTCCACCTGGGTCGGTGGCACCTGATAGCGACCCGGCGTCACCGCCCGCATCAGGTAGACCAGCTGCTGGTTGCTCCCCTCGCTCAGATCCAGCGCTGCCGTGTAGCGGTCATCGCGAAACTCCTGATGCTTGAGATAGTCGTTCCACTCACTCTGCCACGCCGGTTTCCCCTCGATGGAGAGCTCTTCGAGCTTGATGCTGTTGCCAAGGGCCGGGTTCTCCAGCTCGAAGCCAGCGGGCACCATCTCTACCAGCAGGGCATCAGGCACCGCCGACTCACTGCTGACGTTGAGCCGCACCACCACCAGATCACCTACCTTCACCTTGGCCGGATCGAACGGCTGACCGTCGCTGTTGAACCAACTGCGGGTCACGCTCATCCCTTTGCTGGTCCGTGCTGGCGCTTGTTCGGGGTAGCCGATCAGGGTGCGCTGCACATAGAGGGATCCCTTGCCCTCATTGGTAACCACACTGGCCGCCAGTGCCTCGGGGGCACCCAGTTGCAACGGGGCCGAACCGTTCAGGGATTCACTGCCAAGAGAGGAAGTTACCCTGGCCTGCCAGTCGACGGCCGGATCGAAGCGGGCGAGTCGCAACAGGGCGAGCCGCTCCTGAGTGCTGAGCCACTGACGGTGAGCCAGGGTATCGGCCACCTTGGCACTGAGGGCCGGCCAGCGCTCCGCAGCCAGCTTGTGCTGACGCAGCAAGGAGAGCTCAAGGGCCTGATCGCGCAGCGGTGAGCCGTAATCCCCCAGATAGTCATCACCGCGCTCGGTCGCCAATGCCCGGCTGAGGGCCTTGGCGGCGTTCTGCTCATCCCCCATGGCCGAGAGGGCCAGCGAGAGGTGCAAGAGCGGCAAACCGGAACGGGCGTGATCGACCTGCTGCTCCCAGATAAGTCGCAGGGTAGCGAGCGGTGCCTTGCCCACCCGGGCCAGCACATAGGCGCTGTAGGCCTGATAGGCCAACCGACTGTGCTCGGGGGCACTGCTCCAGCGCTCACCATACTGACTGTCGGTGAGATAGCTTTGCAGCCGGTTCAGCGCCTGATTGAGCATTGCCTCCGGCACTGCGTCGCCCGCCTCCTTGCGCGCCAGCAGGTAGTCGGCGGCATAGGCGGTGAGCCACTGCTCCTCGTCGGAGCGACCATCCCACAGACCAAAACCGCCGCTGGGCAGTTGCAACCGCTGCAGCCGCTGCAACAGGGCACGTTGCACGTCCGCCTCGCTCGCCGCTTTCTTGCCCTCTGCGGGTTTGCTCCAGGCGGCCCGCTCATCGGCCGTGGTCAGCAAGTAAGGCCAGGCACGGGACAAGGTCTGCTCCAGACAGGCATAGGGGTAATCGGCCAGCGCCTGCCACTGGGCTGCCGGATCCCAGGGCGGAGTGCCGGAGAGGCTGAGCAGCCCCTGCAGGTTGGAACGATCCAGCCCGGCCAGCTCAGCTGGCGCAAAGCTCATCTGCTGACCGGAGGCCAGCATCTGGTAGCGCAGGCGAGTCTCGGCCGGCCAGGGGGAGCGCAGCGGCAAAGTCCAGTCGCGGCTGATGGCAAAATCCTTGCCGCTGGCCGCCAACTGCAGGCTCGCCACGCCGCTCGCCCCGGTCACGGTGAGCGGCAGGGTCAGCCACTGCTCTTCGCCATTTTTAAGAGCCAGGGTGCCGGGCAGCTCGCCGTTTGCCTTGAGCCCACCGTTGAGGGTCCAGACAAGGGAGAGGGTCTGATCCTCGCCGCTCATGTTGCGAAGCTGCACCAGCGCCCGGGTCTCATCCCCTCTGGCGCCAAAGCGCGGCCAGCCGATCTCGGCCACCAGCGGCGCCACTACCTTGACGGCGCGCTCGGCCTCCCCGACTTGCTGTTCGTTCCAGGCCAGCGCCATCAGCGCCAGTTCGCCGTTGAAGTTGGGCAAATCGAGCGGGATCACCGCCTTGCCCTGCTGGTCAAAACTCACCTCGCCGCTCCACAGTGCGGCGATCTCGACCCGACTCTCCAGCGCGCCACCCTTTTTCAGCGGCGCCCGATCGCCCCCGTAGTTGAGGCGGGCCAGCTTGCCATCTTGCGGCGGGATCACCTGGCCGTAGTTGTCGAACAAATCTTGAGCGAAGCGCTTGCGACCAAAGAAGATCTCGAACGGGTCGAGCGGCTGGTAGTCGCTGATATTGAGCACGCCCCGATCCACCGCCGCCAGCACCACGCGCCCCTGACTGTTGGGGGTGGAGGTGGCGGTCACTTCCAGCCGGGTAAGCGGCACCGCTTTATCCGGTGCGCTCAGGGTAAGCGGCAGACGACGCGCTTCCCGATCCAGGGTGAGCGGCACCAACCCAACCGAGCGCAGACTCTGCCCTTGCTGGCTGCTGACCGGCTTGGAGGCGCTGTCTGGCGCGGCGATCTGAGCCGAGATATGCAAGTCATGGCGCTGCCACTCGGGACTGACCGGGATCTCGAACTCGCCGCGGGCATCCTTGGCATCGCCACCGGCCCCCTTGAGCTCGATACGCTGCCACCAGCGCAGACCGTCGCCATCTTCCACCAGCAACAACCCCTTGCCGGGGCGCGGCGCAACCAAAGTCACGTTGGCCTTGTCGCCCGCCTGATAGGCGCGCTTGTCGAGGGTGATGGCAATCTTGTCGGGCCGCGCCTGCTCGCCACCGCCGCCCCAGGCGTAACTGCCGATCTCCACCCGCAGGCTCGATTGATGGCCCTGACTGTTCTCCACCTCCAACCGATACCAGCCCGCAGCCAGTTGCAGCGTGAGCGGAGTCGGCCCCTTGCCGTCCAGCTGCAGGGTCTGCTCCTGCTCCAGATAGGGCTGGCTGTTGAACTCGTACTTCCACCCCTCGCCATCGGCGTAGTGCCAGTAGTAGTCGCGGTACTCGTTGATAAGGCGCACCTTCACCGCCCCCGCCACCGGTTGGCCTTGCTCATCGAGGTTGAGGATCTGGAAGGGGAGCGGCTTGCCCCCTTCCACACGATCGGCCACGAAATCGGCCTTGAGTGCCGGCCACTGGCTGCCCGCGGAACAGC
>NZ_CAWLMI010000048.1:0-40414 GCF_963862045.1 Aeromonas sp. 159
GGCCCCCCCCCCCAGACCGATGTTCATCGCCGGGCCGCCCAGCACGATCAGCGCCGCGCCGACGGGGATATCCCCTTTCTGGACATGTTCGGTGCGGATGTTGCCGATGCCGCCTGCCAGCATGATGGGCTTGTGGTAGCCACGCACCTCGACGCCATTGTGGCTCGGCACCTCCTCTTCGAAGGTACGGAAGTAACCGAGAATGGCCGGACGGCCGAACTCGTTGTTAAACGCGGCGCCGCCGAGCGGCCCCTCCTGCATGATGTCGAAGGCACTGACGATACGGCTCGGCTTGCCGAAATCCTGCTCCCAGGGCTGCTCGAAGCCGGGAATGCGCAGGTTGGAGACGGAGAAACCGACCAGACCCGCCTTGGGCTTGGCACCGCGACCGGTGGCCCCCTCGTCGCGGATTTCGCCGCCGGAGCCGGTGGCTGCGCCCGGAAACGGGGAGATGGCGGTCGGGTGATTGTGGGTCTCCACCTTCATCAGGATGTCGACCTGTTCCTGGTGATACTGGTATTCGTCGTTGGCCGGGCTCGGGAAGAAGCGGCCACCCTGGCTCCCTTCCATCACGGCGGCGTTGTCTTTATAGGCAGAGAGGACATGATCCGGCGTCTGCTCGAAGGTGTTCTTGATCATCTTGAACAGCGACTTGGGCTGCTGTTCGCCATCGATGGTCCAGTCGGCATTGAAGATCTTGTGACGGCAGTGCTCGGAGTTCGCCTGGGCGAACATGTAGAGCTCGATGTCGTTGGGGTTGCGACCCAACTTGGTGAAGTTCTCCACCAGATAGTCGATTTCGTCGTCGGCCAGCGCCAGACCGAGCGCCACGTTGGCTTCGGCCAAGGCTGCGCGACCACCGCCCAGCACATCCACCTGGGTGAAGGGGCGCGGCTCGTGGTGAGCAAACAGGGCGGCAGCTTCGCTCATCTCGGCAAACACCACTTCCATCATCCGATCATGGAGCACGGCGGCAATGGCGCTGCGCTGGGCGGCACTCAACTCACCCTGCCCCTTGATGGTCAGGTAATAGGCAATACCCCGCTCCAGCCGCTTGACCTGTTTCAGGCCGCAGTTGTGGGCGATGTCGGTTGCTTTGGAAGACCAGGGGGAGATAGTGCCGGGGCGGGGGGTAACAAGAAACAGCTGACCGCTGGGGGTGTGTTCGGGGATGGTCGGGCCGTAGCGCAAGAGCTGGCCCAAGGTCGCTCGCTCGGGGGGAGAGAGGGGGCTTGTCAGCTCGGCAAAGTGCACGTATTCGGCATAGACATCCTCTATCTCTACTCCGCTCTCTACTCCACTCTCGTTTCTCATCTGTGCGAAGCGTTGCAGCAGTTTTTGGACACGAAAATCAGACAGTGCTGGGGCACCACGCAAGATATCCATATGACCTTTCTCACCAAGTTTTAAAGTGGGGGGGAATTGAGACGCGCGTATTATAGGGATCTGGCTCACAGCGGACAAACGTTTTTCTCACTTCGAGCAGTGTGACTCTGCGCACACTCTCTGGTATAAAGGTGCCTCTTTTTTGACAAATGCCGATTTTTTCAACAAAGGTACTCACCTACTTGCGCTGCATTTTTCGACTGTTTATCGGGCTGTTGTTGACGCTGACGCTGGTTGGCTGCGACTTCTATAGCCCCTCCAGCCAGCTGGAGCAGATCCGCCAGCGAGGCGAGATCCGGGTTGGCACCATCTATGGTCCCACCTCCTATTACCAGCGTGACGACCTCGCCCAGGGGTTCGATTACGAGCTGGCGCAAAATTATGCCGACTGGTTGGGGGTGAAACTCACCATCATCCCGGTCGACACCACTGACCAACTGGTCACCCTACTGAAAAAGGGCAAACTCGATCTGGCGGCTGCCGCCATCATGGTCACCCCAGAGCGACGCGAGCTGTTTCGCTTCGGCCCAGGCTTCTACCAGGTCTCTCCCAAACTGGTCTACCGCAACGGCAAACCCAAGCCTGCCTCGTTGAACGACATCAAGGGCAAGCTGGTGGTGGCCGCCGGCTCCACCGGTGAAGATCTGCTCAAAGAGATGAGCAAAGAGAATCCGAAACTAGCCTGGAGCACCAGCGACAACGCCGATGTGGAGGAGCTGCTCAAACAGGTGGTGGATGGCAAGATTGACTACACGGTGGTGCAGGATACCGTGCTGGCCCGTACCCAGCGCTACTACCCGGAGCTCACCGAGGGGCTGACCCTGGCCCAGAAGCAGACCGTTGCCTGGGCCATGAGCAAGCTGCCCGATGACAGCCTCTATGCCAGCGTGATCGACTTCTTCGGTCAGCGCTTTATGGATGGTGCCATCGCCAAACTGGACGAGAAGTACTTCGGTCATGTGCAGAACTTCGACTTTGTCGATACCCGTACCTTCCTCAAGCGCGCCAAGAGCCTGCTGCCCAAGTACCAGCCGCTGTTCCAGACTCACGCCAAGAATATCGACTGGCGTCTGCTCGCCGCCATCAGCTATCAGGAGTCCCACTGGGACCCGCAGGCCCGCTCCTACACTGGCGTGCGCGGCATGATGATGCTGACCGAGCCCACAGCCAAGGCGATGGGAGTCAACGACCGGCTTCATCCGGAAGAGAGCATCAAGGGTGGCTCCCTCTATCTGCAACAGATGATGGAGAAGGTGCCGGATTCGGTGCCCGATGACGAGAAGGTGTGGTTTGCCCTCACCGCCTACAACATCGGTTACGGCCACATGATGGACGCCCGCCGCCTGACCAAAGAGCTCGGCAAGAATCCTGACGCCTGGAGCGACGTGAAAGAGGTGCTGCCGCTGCTGCAGCAAGCGCGCTGGCACCGCAAGGTGCGTTATGGCTATGCCCGTGGCAGCGAGGCGCGCAACTATGTCAACAACGTGCGCCAGTATTACCAGAGTCTGCTCTGGCTCGACAACGAGCAACAGAAGGCACATCAGCGGGAGAGTCTCGACAACGACAGCGAGCCCGAGCTGGCCGAGCGACCCACCGCCATCGCCGAAGTGGTCAATCAGATCACCATGCGCTAACCAGCCATTATTCGGCTGTTTTCACGTAAACTTCTCTGTTACCATCGATTCACATCGGAGCCTATCCGAAATCGCATTGTTTTCATTATGTTGAGAGATTAAATAACAGCAATTTCGGATGGGCTCCATCAATGACCCAAGGCCGGGATGGCCAACTTAGTTGGGAGGAGACCGAGATGCAAAAACGTAGAAAAATCAGTCTGGTCAGAAAAGCGAAGTGCAGCTGGAGCCCCAGACGCAAACTCAAGCTTAATGACATCAAGCGCAATCTGTGGCGCAGAAATCGATCCTATACCCTGCTTATTGCAGAGCACACAGCATAAACCCGGCATTCGCCGGGTTTTTTTATCTTCTTTCTCACCTGATTATCGTCTTACACCAGTGCCGCCTTGAACTGTACCGTCCGCTTGGAGATCAGCGAGTTGCAGTGGTTGCAGAAGTAATCCACCGCGCCGCACGCCTTGAGACGTTCCAGCTCCTGCTGGCAGGTGGGGCAGATGGCCGTGACGCGAACAGGGGCCTGGCACTGGCCACAGGTTTGCACCTTGCTACGGGTATCCAGTTCAGCCTGGCATGATGGACAAAGCAGGGCTTCCATAATCAACTCCTCGAAAAGTGGATCAGCCATGGTCTTGTTCCATGGCTGATCCCCCTCCCCTTATTCCTCACCTTGACATGACGAGGATAACAAAGCGGCTGCCGGTGAGGGCAGCCGCAAGGACTTATTTCTTCTTCATTTTCAGCAGGCGTTTGCGCTGACGTTCCTGACTCAGGGTCATGGTGTTCTTCTTCCCTTCAAACGGGTTGACCGACTCCTGGAACTCGACCCGGATCGGCGAGCCCATGATCTTGAGGGACTTGCGGAAGTAGTTGATCAAATACCGCTTGTAGGAGTCCGGCAAGTCGTTCAGCTGGTTGCCGTGGATCACGATGCGCGGCGGGTTGTAGCCACCGGCGTGGGCATACTTGAGCTTGACGCGGCGACCATTGACCATCGGCGGCTGGTGATCTTCCTGCGCCATCTGCATGATGCGGGTCAGCATGGCCGTGCTGGTACGACGGGTGGCGGACTGGTAAGCCTCCTGAATGGATTCAAACAGATGGCCGACACCGCTGCCGTGCAGGGCGGAGATGAAGTGAACGCGGGCGAAGTCGATGAAGCCCAAGCGACGATCCAGCTCGTTCTTCACATCCTCTTTCACCTTCTGATCCAGACCATCCCACTTGTTCACCACCAGCACCACGGAGCGACCGGCGTGGAGCACATAGCCAAGGATGCTCAAGTCCTGATCGGTGATGGTCTCCTGGGCGTCGATCACCAGCAGGCAGACGTTGGCATCTTCAATGGCTTTCAGGGTCTTGATAACAGAGAACTTCTCCACCGTCTCGTGCACCTTGCCACGACGACGTACACCGGCGGTGTCGATAACCACATACTTCTGCTCGTCACGTTCCATTGGAATGTAAACGGAGTCACGGGTGGTGCCGGGCATGTCATAGACGATGACCCGATCTTCACCCAGCATACGGTTGGTCAGGGTAGATTTACCGACGTTGGGACGACCAACGATGGCGAACTTGATGGGCAGGTCGGCGAACGGGGTCTCCTTGGTGTCCTCTTTGGTATCGAGTTCACCGGCAGCCACCATGCGCAGCAGGGCTTCTTCGTCGAAGTCCTCCTCTTCCTCATCCTGCGCATCTTCATCGGTAGCGGAGTCGACCAGGGTCTCCAGATGGGGAGCCAGGGCCAGTTCCAGCAGGCTCAGCACGCCACGACCGTGGGCGGCAGCGATCTGGTAGACCTCGCCCAGCGCCAGACCGTAGAACTCGGAGACCGCGGAATCACCGTCGATACCGTCGGTCTTGTTGGCCACCAGAAAAACCTTTTTGTGGGCCTTGCGCAAGTGCTCGGCGATGGCTTGATCCGCCGCGGTCAGACCGGCACGGGCATCCACCATGAACAGCACGACGTCCGCTTCTTCGATGGCCAGCAGAGATTGCTCGGCCATCTTCAGCTCGATCCCCTCTTCGGTGCCATCGATACCGCCAGTATCGACCACGATAAATTCCAGCTCGCCCAACTTCGCCTGACCGTATTTACGGTCCCGGGTCAGACCGGGAAAATCGGCAACCAGGGCATCCCGAGTACGGGTCAAGCGGTTAAACAGGGTGGATTTCCCCACGTTGGGGCGGCCCACCAGGGCTACTACAGGAGTCATAAAAGCCTCATTCTCAAGACGACAAAGGCTCCGGGTCCGAAGACCAGGAGCCGGATATTCACATTATCGGACGATCAAGGACGCTTGAGGGCGTACAACTTGCCGTCACGGCTCTGCACATACAGGGTCTCGCCATCCACCAGCGGGGCGGCATAGAGACCACTGCTATCGAGCTGCTGCATCGCCTTGATGGTACCGTCGGTACGATCAAGCCAATACAGGTATCCTTCCACATCACCCACCACCACATAGTCACCGAAGATGACTGGTGCAGTGACGGTACGATTTTCCAGCTGGGTGTTGGACCACAGCTCCAGACCGTTGCGACGGTCGATGGCAAACAGATGGCTGCGGCTGTCGGTCAGCACGATGGCATTACCGGTCATCGCCAGATCGCGATAGCCGGAATACTTGCGCTTCCACACTTCATCGCCGGTCATCAGTTTGCGCGCCATCAGCTGACCGTTGTAGGCGATGGCGTAGAGCTCATCACCGGCAATCAGCGGGCTGGCATCGACGTCAACCATGCGGTCCAGCTCGGTGGCACCGCGCGGATCAGCCACCTTGGACTGGCGCACCGGCTGGCCATTGCTCAGCAGGGCGATGCCCACCTTGCCATCGGCACGACCGTAAATCACGGCGCCGTTGGTGATCACCGGTGCACCGGCACTGCGCAGGGTCAGCGGCGGCTGCTCTTCGGAGAGCGACCACTGCATCTTGCCTTCATCAGTGTCGAGGGCGATCAGGCGACCGGAGGTGGTCAACACCACCACGCGGCCATCTTCCACCGCGGGGCTTGCCACCACTTCACCGGGCACATTGGTCTGCCACAGCACGTCACCGTTCTCTTCGTTCAGGGCGTAGACCACCCCGTTCTCGGAGCCGAGGAACAGCTTGCCGTAACGGGAGACCAGGCCGCCGGAAAGGCGGGCGCTGCGCTTGTCGGCGTTGACCGGCAGGTCGGCCAGATCGACACTCCAGAGGCGATCGCCACTGGCACGGTCAAAGGCGCTGACATCGCCGTCGCGGGCCGCCGCGTAGATGCGATCCTCTTCCACCACCGGCTTGAGCTGGGAGTAGAAGTCACCGATACCATCACCCACAGTAGATGACCATGCGGTGTCGGCAGTGAAGGCAGATTCAACCTTGGGCAGCGGCGCCATCGGGTTGAGATCCTCTTCGGAACTGAACAGGGAGCACCCCTGCAGAGCGAAGGAGACCGCAGCCCCCAGCGCCACCATCTTGAATAGATTACGCATCCGGTGCCTCACCAGTCGCAACGGCCGGCAGGGCCAGATCGTCCATTTTCAGCTTGAGCTCGGCGCTACCCTGCAGGCCGCCGGCATCCGCCGCCGCCTGATAGGCATCACGAGCCTCTTCGGTCTTGCCCTGCTTTTGCAGCACATCACCACGGGCTTCGGCTACCTGCGCCTTGAAGGCCTCATTCTGGATGGTCGCCAGCTTGGCCAGCGCTTCATCTGCCTTGCCCTGATCATTCAGCACACGGGCCAGACGCAGCGCCGCGATGGGACGAATGCTCTCGTCACCCGTGGTCGCCACCAGCTCCAGCTGCTCGGCAGCCAGATCCAGCTTGCCCGCCTTGACGGCAGCGGCAGCCAGTTGCAACGCGGCCAGTTCACCGTAGGAGTCACCCTTGTTGGCAGTGACAAACTGCTGTGCCTGCTCGAAACCGGCGGTATCGCCCTTGGCCAGCTGCTCAATCACCTGGTTGTAAGAGTGGGAGGATGCCTCCATGGTCTCTTGCTGGTGCTGGTTGTAATAGCGCCAGCCGAACAGACCGACCAGACCGATCACGGTCCCGGCAATCACCGAGGTTCCGTTCTCTTTCCACCACTCCTTGATAACCTCAACCTGTTGTTCTTCGGTGGTATAGACTTCCACAGCTTACTCTCCTTTGGCTGCCAGCAGGGCAATGGCGGCGTCAACCTTGACGGTCTGTTGCTCGGCCTGACCACGCAGATATTTGATAGTGATCTCCCCGTTTTGCACCTCGGTCTCACCAAGGATCAGGGCGATTGCCGCGCCGCTCTTGTCGGCACGTTTGAGTTGTTTCTTGAAGTTGCCACCACCGCAGTGGCTCATCAGGCGCAGGTCCGGCAGGGCATCGCGCAGATGCTCGGCCAACTGGAAGCCAGCCTGTTCGGTCCCCTCGCCCACCATCGCCAGATAAACATCCACCGCCGGGCGGATATCGGCGTTGAGCTCGAGGGTCTCCAGCATCAGCACCAGACGCTCCATGCCCATGGCAAAGCCTACGGCCGGGGTCGGTTGACCGCCCAGCTGCTCCACCAGACCATCGTAGCGGCCACCGGCACAGACGGTGCCCTGGGCACCCAGACTGCTGGTGACCCACTCGAACACGGTCAGGTTGTAGTAGTCAAGACCACGCACCAGACGCTCGTTCACTTCGTATTTGATACCGGCAGACTCGAGCAGGCGCTTGAGTCCCTCGAAGTGGGCCAGGCTCTCTTCGCCCAGATGGTCGAACAGACGCGGGGCATCTGCCAGAATGGCCTGCACCTTTTCATCCTTGGAGTCGAGTACCCGCAGCGGGTTGCTGTACATGCGGCGCTGGCTCTCTTCGTCCAGCTGATCCTTGTACTGCTCCAGATAGGCCACCAGCGCATCGCGGTAAGCGGCACGCTCGGCGCTCTGACCCAGAGTATTGAGCTGCAGGGTGACATGCTCGCTGATGCCAAACAGACGCCACAGACGGTGGGTCAGCATGATCAGTTCAGCGTCAATGTCCGGCCCGTTGATGCCAAAGAGCTCGACACCAAACTGGTGGAACTGGCGGTAACGGCCCTTCTGGGGACGCTCGTGACGGAACATGGGGCCCATGTACCACATCCGGCGTTCCTGGTTGTAGAGCAGACCGTGTTCAATACCGGCACGGACGCAGCTGGCGGTCCCTTCCGGACGCAGGCTCAGGCTGTCGCCGTTGCGATCTTCAAAGGTGTACATCTCTTTTTCGACCACGTCGGTCACTTCACCGATGGCGCGCTTGAACAGATGAGTCTGCTCGACAATCGGCATGCGCACTTCGCTGTAGCCATAGCTGGCAACGACCTGGCGCAGGATCTGTTCAACCTTCTGCCATACCGGGCTCTGCTCCGGCAGGCAATCATTCATACCGCGAATAGCTTGGATCTGTTTTGCCACGTTGATACTCGAGAAAAAGAGGTAAAATTTGGCCGCATTATAGGGATTTTCCCCCCCAAGGTAAAATCAGGGAATCCGGATGCGGGATTTAAAATCAGTCACCTGGAAAAAGGGCCACCCAATGTGGCCCTGTTTCGCTCACTCCTTGTCCATCGGGATCCGGTTAGCGGGATCCAGCATGGCGGCGCGGGCACGAATGCGGCGCTCCAGAGTTGGAATGAGATCCTTGTTGTCGAGCCGATCGACCCGCTGGCCCCCTTCATAGAAGGCACTCTTGTTGGCGGCACCCGCCAGACCAAGATCGGAGACGAGTGCTTCGCCCGGGCCATTCACCACGCAACCGATGATGGAGACATCCATCGGGGTGATGATATCTTCGAGCCGCTCTTCCAGCGCATTGACGGTGGCGATCACATCGAACTCCTGCCGTGAGCAGGATGGGCAAGCGATAAAGTTGATGCCACGGGAGCGAATACGCAGGGATTTGAGGATATCGAAACCGACCTTCACCTCCTCCACAGGATCCGCCGCCAGCGAGATACGCAGGGTATCGCCGATGCCGTCGGTGAGCAGCATGCCCAGACCGATGGCAGACTTCACCGCGCCGGCACGGAAACCGCCCGCTTCGGTGATGCCAAGGTGCAGCGGCTGCTCGATCTGCTTGGCCAGCAGGCGATAGGCACCGACTGCCAGGAACACATCAGAGGCCTTGACACTCACCTTGAAGTCCTGGAAATCGAGGCGATCGAGGTAGTCCACGTGACGCATGGCGGACTCCACCAGCGCTTCGGGGGTCGGCTCGCCGTACTTCTCCTGAATATCTTTCTCCAGCGACCCGCCATTGACCCCGATACGGATCGGGATATTGAGGTCGCGCGCGCAATCGACCACCGAGCGCACCCGCTGCTCGTTGCCGATGTTGCCCGGGTTGATACGCAGGCAGTCGGCACCGTACTCGGCCACTTTCAAGGCGATGCGATAGTCGAAGTGGATATCGGCGACGATGGGGATGCGGGTCTGCTGTTTGATGAGCCGGAAGGCTTCCGCCGCCTCCATGGTGGGCACGGAGACACGGACGATATCGGCACCGACCCGCTCGATCCGCTGGATCTGCTCGATGGTGGCGGCGACATCTGTGGTCTTGGTGTTGGTCATGGTCTGCACGGTAATGGGGGCATCGCCCCCAACCGGTACATTACCAACCATGATCTGTCTGGATTTACGACGAATGATGGGAGATTCGTGAGAAGACATGGGAAACAGATTACTCCTGCGGCAGTGAGAAGCGGGCTGTACGACCGTTGTTGTAACGGCTCATATCAAACGACTGACCCTTGTAGTCAAGCTTGACGGCCATGGGCGCGCCAATGATGAACTTCAGGGGCTCGGCGCCTTCCAGCACCAGCTCGTCGTTGGCCTTCTTCAGACCACTGAACAGGGTCTTGCCGTTGGCATCCTTCACATCCAGCCAGCAATCGGCGGTGAAGCTCATCTTCAGTTGCGGCGCAGTCGCCGGATCAACGACAGCCTCTTCAGATTCAGTGCCATTGGCGCCGGATACCGCTGCATCGGTCGCAGTGCCGACAGCCGCGCTGACATCGGTCGGGGCAACAGCCGCAGAAGCAGGCGCCAGGGTAGCAGTCGCATCGGAGACCACTGCAGGGGCGGCCACGTCCATGGCGGCCGGTGCGATGGCTGCGCCTTCCACCGAGGTGGTGTTGATCGCATCGGGCGGCGTGATAGCAGGTTCAGCCGGAGTCGAACCGGTTGCACTCATCTCGGTGGCTGCCAGCGCTTCATCACCGGCGGAGCGACGGGAAGTACTCTGCCACCACCAGGCGACCGAGAGCGCAATCAACACCAGGATCACCAGCCAGGTCACCACCTTGAGCCGACTGTCGTTGGCTTGCTGGCGGGAGCGACGGGAGAAGCTCTGCATGTCGATATTGTCGGGAGGAGTCAGACCCAGCTTGTCGTAAGCGGCCAGAATGGTCTCATCGGGGATCCCGACCAGCTTGGCATAGGTACGCAAATAGCCCCGAATAAAGGTGTGGGACGTGTGCTTGTCGTAGGTATCCGATTCGATAGCGGCGATCAGGGTCAGACGAAGGTGAATGCGGGACGCAACCTGTTCTCGTGTCCAGCCAAGCTGTTCACGGGCGTTGCGCAGCAATTGGCCTGGGCCTACTGCCTGGGAGTCGTCTTGGAAATCGTGTTGCTGTTCAATAGTCATTGGCTAAATAACGCTTGGCTTGTTGCGAAGTGGGATATTGCCTTACCAGCTCAGTCCCGAATTGGTGAAGTAATGCCGGCTTGTCCATCGCCTGTGCCAGCCGAAGTCTCAACCAGAGACTCTCCTCGTTCTCGTCTGACACATCGGCAAAACGGGCGAGGTAGGACTGCACATCAGGCAGCTTGCCATCTTTCATGGAAAGCTCGGCCAAGTCCAGCAATAACCCTGGATTGCGGGGATTATACCCCAAGGCCAGGCGATAGTACTCGCCTGCTTTATCATTTCTGCGATTTTGCAGCGCACAAAGTGCCGCATTTTCATAGGTATCGGCAATTTTTACGTAGCCTGGCTGAATAACAGCCTGGTTGAACGCCTGATCTGCCTCGGCATACCTGCCGCGATCACAGAGGAAGGCACCATAGTTGTTCATTGCGTCAGCATTGGACGGATCCATGGCAAGTGCGTTCTTGTAATGGGTCTCGGCTGCCTTGAAATCTCCTACCTTCTGGTAAAAGTAGGCAAAACCGATCTGGGTCTGGGGGTTGGAGGGGTCATACTGGAGGGCGCGGTCAAGATTGAACTTGGCCTGCTCGGCATTGCCCTGACGCAGGTACTGGATACCCAGGTCGAGGCGGGTTTGGGCAGCCGCCTTGAGGTCAGGACCCACTTCACGCTGGGTCGAGTTCTGGCCAGCGTAAGTGGTCTCGGTCACACAGCCTGGCAGCGCGCAGAGCGCTGCCACTACGATCAATGTACGTGTATCCATTCCCTGTCTATACAATGGCTTAGCATTTAAACCATTTTGACGGAAATCCCATCCTGTTGCATCCGATTTTTGATAGTTCGCTTGGTACGGTCAATCACGTCACCCACCAGCTGACCACAGGCGGCATCGATGTCATCACCACGGGTCTTGCGGACAATCACGGTGAAACCGTACTCCATCAGCACCTTGGAAAAGCGATCGATACGGCTGTTGCTCGGCTTGCCATAAGGGTTGCCCGGGAAGGGGTTGAACGGGATCAGGTTGATCTTGCTCGGAGTGTCCTTGAGCACCTTGGCCAGCTCGTGAGCATGCTGCATATCGTCATTGATATGATCGAGCAGCACATACTCGACGGTCACCCGACCACCGTTGGCATTGGATTTGGCCAGGTAACGACGGACACCGGCGAGGAACTCCTCGATGTTGTACTTGTCGTTGATCGGCATGATCTCGGAGCGCAGCTTGTCGTTCGGGGCGTGCAGGGAAATAGCCAGCGCCACGTCGATCTGGTCACCCAGCTTGTCCAGCGCAGGTACCACGCCAGAGGTGGAGATGGTCACCCGGCGCTTGGAGATGCCAAAGCCGTAGTCATCCATCATCAGACGCATGGCGGGCACCACATTGGCGAGGTTGAGCAGCGGCTCGCCCATCCCCATCATCACCACGTTGGTGATGGGACGCTTGCCACCGACCACGCGGGCCGCACGCCACACCTGACCGATGATCTCGGAGACTTTCAGGTTGCGGTTGAAGCCTTGTTGGGCGGTAGAGCAGAACTTGCACTCCAGCGCACAGCCAACTTGAGAGGAAACACAAAGGGTCGCGCGGTCATCTTCCGGGATGTAGACGGTTTCTACCTCCTGATCGCCCACCTGCAGGGCCCACTTGATGGTGCCATCGGCAGAGCGCTGCTCGCGGCTGATCTCGGGCGCCTTGATCTCGGCGATCGCCTTGAGGCGCTCTTTGAGCACCTTGTTGACGTTGGTCATCTGATCGAAATCATCACACCCAAAGTGATAGATCCACTTCATGACCTGATCTGCCCGGAATGGCTTCTCGCCCAGTTCGACGAAAAAGGCACGCATGGCATCCCGATCAAGATCCAGCAGGTTGATTTTTGTTTCGCTCATCAATGGCCTCAGTTCAAACACTTCATCAATTTTTGGCTGACAACGTCAGGGGGCGGCATTGTACAAATAATGGGTCTGGCTTTCCACCTGGAGAATAGAGGGATATTGCGTAAACGGCGAAAACAACAAAGGGAGCCGAGGCTCCCTTGGGTCATCATCCACAAAAATCAGCCGCGCGGGCAGATCTCGTTGTCAGAGAAGAAGTAGGCAATTTCGCGGGCAGCGGATGCAGGTGCATCGGAGCCGTGCACTGCGTTGCGATCGATGCTCTCGGCATAACAGGCACGCAAGGTACCAGCCAGCGCCTCTTTCGGATTGGTCGCCCCCATGATCTCGCGATTGCGACGGATGGCGTCTTCCCCTTCCAGCACCTGCACCATGACAGGGCCAGAGGTCATGAAGCTGACCAGATTGTCATAAAAAGGCTTGCCCTGATGCTCGGCATAGAAACCGGCAGCCTGTTCACTGCTCATGTGCAGCATTTTGGATGCCACCACTTTCAAGCCTGCGCTTTCGAAACGGCTATAGATGGCACCGATCAGGTTCTTGCTGACAGCATCCGGTTTAACGATAGAGAAGGTACGTTCGATGGCCATTGATATCTTTCCTTAACTACAGAGTTTTATTGTTAGAATCCATGTTCGCTGGCGATTATACGTAAACAAAAACCGGAAAAACACACAAACAAGCAACTTTTTATTAAACATCACTCCCTTGCAATCAACATCCACACTCATCTTGACCGAGCAGAGCCGGAAAATATGTGCGCTTGCGCACGATAGTTACCTTAAGCCGCCAAAACCCCATCTTTTGTTCACAATTCGAACAGCATGAAAAAGGCACCCGAAGGTGCCTTGTCTCGCCTATTTGGCTTCCGCCAGCAAGGCCCGCGCAATGGTGCGCATCCCCAGAGTATTGGCTCCCGGCGCCCAGAGAGCATCGCCGTTGTCACTGAAGCAGGCTGCCAGATCGATATGCAACCAGCCCATCCCTTCGTTGGCAACGAAACGGGAGAGGAAACCCGCCGCGTTGGAGGCACCACCTGGCCCGCCCCCCTTCACCGGACGGCTGTTGGCCGTGTCGGCGTAATGGGAGGGGCACTGCTGGCGGTGCCAGAGCTCCAGCGGCAGCGGCCAGGCTGGCTCATGCTCGGCATCGGCATAGGTCATGGCCCGGCTTACCAGCCCTTTATCGAGGCCAAACAGGGCATTGTAGCGCCCACCCAGCGCCATCACGGCAGCACCTGTCAGAGTTGCGGCATCGATGATCAGCGGTGCGCCGGACTCGCTCGCCAGTTGCAGGCCGTCGGCCAGCACCAGCCGCCCCTCGGCATCGGTATTCACAATCTCGACCGTGGTGCCGTTCTTGTAGGTGAGGATGTCGCCCAGCTTGTAGGCGTGGCCGGAGACCAGGTTCTCGGCGCAGCAGAGAATAAGCTTCACCCGCTTGTCGAGCCCGCGCAGCATAGCCAGCGCCAGCGCACCGGTGACAATCGCCGCACCACCCATGTCGCACTTCATGGTGAGCATCCCCTCGGAGCTCTTCATGGAGTAGCCGCCGGAGTCAAAGGTGATCCCCTTGCCCACCAGCGCTGCCGCCACCGGCGCCTTGGGGTCACGCCCCGGGTTGAAGTCGAGCTCCAGCAATACCGGTTCGCGCGCACTGCCGCGGCCCACCTGATAGAGGCCGACCCAGCCCGCCTGTTGCAGCGCTTCGCCTTTCAAAATGCGATGACTCACCTTGTCCGGCGCCAGCTCGGTAATAAAGGAGGCCGCTTCCACCGCCAGCTCCAGCGGGCCCAACTGCTCCGGGGTGGCATTGGTCATCTCGCGCACCCAGCGGCCGCAGAGCCAACGCGCTTCCAGCTCCTCTCTATCCTCTTCCGAGGACATGGCCCACTGCAGTTGCACCTCCGCCTTGGGGGTTTGTAGCCCTTGGGCAAAAGCCCACTGCTGTTCACGCTCCCAGTGACCAGCCAGGGTCACTTTCTGGATCCCCTGCTGGCAGAGGCGACGGGCCGCCTGCTGGATATCGAGCAGCGGATTGGCCGTCACCAGATGGATCACCATGCCGTCGGCACGGTGAGAGAGCAGCGCCCCCTCCCCCCACTCGGCCGGTGCAAATTCACGACTTAACCAGACATTCATGAAGTCACCTCCTGCAGCCAGCGTGCTATGGTACGCAGACCGTGCCCCTTGGCGCCGGTCGCCCAGAGATCATTGCCCGATTTCTGATAAGAGGCTGCCAGATCCAGGTGCACCCAACCCTTGCCCTCATCACGTACGAAACGGGAAAGGAACGCAGCAGCCGTGGTGGCACCGGCCGTGCCTTCTGCCGAGGCGACGTTGCCCAGATCGGCAAAGGCCGAGGTGAGCTGGCTGGCATGCCAGGGCTCCAGCGGCAGCGCCCACGCCTGCTCGTTTTCCACCTTGGCGGCGGCCAGCGCACGCTGCTGTTCGGTCTCATCGAGGGCAAACACCGCATTATAATCGCGCCCCAGCGCCATCTTGGCGGCGCCGGTCAGGGTGGCTGCGTCAAGGATATAAGCCGCACCGCTGTCGGAGGCCGCCATCAGGCCATCGGCCAGCACCAGACGACCTTCCGCATCGGTGTTCTGGATCTCGACCGAAACCCCATTCTTGTAGGTGAGGATGTCGCCCAGTTTGAAGGCGTGGCCGGAGACCAGGTTCTCGGCGCAGCAGAGAATGAGCTTCACCCGCTGGTTCAGACCGCGGCTGATAGCCAGCGCCAGCGCGCCGGTCACCATGGCCGCGCCGCCCATGTCGGACTTCATCTGCAGCATGTTGTCAGAGGACTTCATGGAGTAGCCACCGGAATCAAAAGTGATCCCCTTGCCCACCAGCGCCGCCACCACGGGTGCATTGCGATCCCCGGTCGGGTTATAGTCGATCTCCAGCAGCACAGGCTCGCGCTCACTGCCACGGCCAACCGACCAGATCCCGATATGGCCGGACTCGCGCAGCGCTTCACCGGCGGTGATGCGGGCTGTAACCTGATCCCCGGCCAGACCACGAATGAGCAACAGGGCCGATTCCGCCAGACTCATGGGGTAGATCTCTTCCGGACAGCCATTGGTGATGTCACGTACCCAGCGAGCCGCCTTGAGCAGCGCATCCAGTTCACGGGCATCCCCGTCGCTCTGCTGGCCAAAATCCAGTTCACGCGCACCCTTGGCGGCGTAGAACCCCTGGGCGAACGCGTAGCGACGCTCCAGATCCCAGTCTTCACCGACCAGCATCACCCGCTTGATCCCGCTCGATTCGAGGCGACGGGCGGCGCGCTGAACGGTACGCAGAACATCCTTCTCCTGACCGGCGGCACCAAGATGGATCAGTGCCTCGTCGCCATTGAAACTGAGCTGGGCGCCCTCGCCCCAATAAGCGGCCGCAGCCTGGGTGGATAACGCTACCTTCATCATGTCAGCCATCGTGTTTGCTTCCTTTTTACTGGCACTATGTATAAGCACTCTTTATGGGAAAGAGCTTATTGGTAAAGAGAGAATAACGAATACAAAAAAGGCCGTGCCCCCGAGGGTCACGGCCTTCCACCATATCACTGAAGCACCACAGGATGCTGCACGTGCAATTCACTCATGTGTAATTAATGGCGTTCAGAGGCAAGGTTCAGGGTGTACTTGGGCAGTTCCACCACCAGATCCTCGTCCGCCAGTTTTGCCTGGCAGCTGAGACGGGATTCCGGCTCCAGCCCCCACGCCTTGTCCAGCATGTCGTCTTCCAGCTCGTCACTTGGCTCGAGCGAGTCAAAGCCCTCGCGCACCACGCAGTGGCAGGTGGTGCAGGCACAGGATTTCTCGCAGGCGTGCTCGATTTCGATACCGTTGCGCAGCGCCACATCCAGAATGGTCTCGCCGCTTTGCCCCTCGAGGGCGGCGCCATCCGGACAGAGTACGGGATGAGGAAGAATGATCAGTTTTGGCATATTACACCTTGTTGACGTTTTGTCCGGTCAGCACCTTGCGGATGGAGGCGTCCATCCGGCGGGCTGCAAACTCGCCACTGACAGCATCGGCTGCCTCAATGGCTTCTTTGATTTGATGGGTTGCGCCGCTGTTGCGCATGGTCAGCAGATGGGCGATGGCGGCATCAATCTCGGCACGCTCGGCAGCATTGAGCAGGGCATCGCCATCGGCGGCCAGCGCCGCATTGAGACTCTCGACCACCCGGTCGGCTTCAACCTGCTGCTCGGCCAGCATGCGGGCATCCATATCCTGCTGGGCATTCTCGATGGAGGCACTCAGCATGTTGAGGATATCCTGCTCCGCCAGCCCGTAAGAGGGCTTGACCTGGATCTCGGCCTGCACGCCGGAGGATTTCTCCATGGCGCTGACCGAGAGCAGACCATCCGCATCCACCTGGAAGGTGACGCGAATATGGGCGGCGCCGGCTGCCATCGGCGGAATACCAGTCAGGGTAAAGCGGGCCAGGGAGCGGCAATCGGCCACCAACTCGCGCTCACCCTGTACCACGTGAATGGCCATGGCGGTCTGACCATCCTTGAAGGTGGTGAACT
This sequence comes from Aeromonas sp. 159, assembly GCF_963862045.1. NCBI lineage: Bacteria > Pseudomonadati > Pseudomonadota > Gammaproteobacteria > Aeromonadales > Aeromonadaceae > Aeromonas > Aeromonas sp. 159. Next base: position 17,103 of record NZ_CAWLMI010000048.1, read on the forward strand.
CCTGGGCGCGGGCAACCGGAATGGTAGTGTTGCGCGGGATCACTTTCTCGGCGAGGCCACCCATGGTCTCCAGACCCAGCGACAAGGGGATAACGTCCAGCAGCAGCATCTCGGCATCGGGCTTGTTGCCCACCAGAATATCGGCCTGGATGGCGGCGCCAATGGCGACCACCTTGTCCGGATCGATGCTGGTCAGCGGCGTACGCTGGAAGAACTCGCCCACCAGTTCACGCACCAGCGGCACCCGGGTGGAGCCACCGACCATCACCACTTCCAGCACTTCCACCTGCTCAAGGCCCGCATCGCGCAGGGCGCGGCGACAAGCCAGCAAGGTCCGTTTCACCAGCGGGGTGATGAGTTCATCAAACTGGCTACGGCTCACTGAACCCTGCCAGCCAGCAAAGGTGCACGCCACCTGCTCGGCATCGGTCAGGCCGTGTTTGACAGCAGCGGCCACATCCAGCAGCTCGCGCTGCAGATGGGCATCCAGCTCGCCAGAGAGGCCCGCTTGCTCCTTGATCCAATCCGCCAGCAGGTGATCAAAATCATCACCGCCGAGGGCGGAATCGCCGCCGGTCGCCATCACTTCAAACACACCGCGGTGCAGACGCAGGATGGAGATATCGAAGGTGCCGCCCCCCAGATCGTAAACCGCAATCACCCCTTCCTGACCGGAGTCAAGGCCATAGGCAATCGCGGCTGCGGTCGGCTCGTTGAGCAGCCGCAGCACGTGCAGACCGGCCAGACGGGCCGCATCCTTGGTCCCCTGACGCTGGGCATCATCGAAATAGGCGGGCACGGTAATGACCACGCCGTCGAGATCGCCACCCAGGGTCTGGGCGCCACGTTCGGCCAGCTTTTTGAGAATTTCGGCCGAGACCTGTACCGGATTGACCAGCCCCTGACGGGTTTGCAGTTGCGGCATGCCATTGTCGGCAGCGATGAACTGGTAGGGCTGCTGGCGGGTATCGATATCGACCAGCGCCTTGCCCATCATCCGTTTGACCGAGACGATGGTGTTGTGAGGATCGAGTGCCGCTTCGCGCTTGGCATCAATTCCGACTCGAATGGCGTCGCTTTGATAGTGCACCACTGACGGGAGCAGGTCGCGCCCTTGCTCATCGCAAAGGGTATCGGCGTGACCACTGCGAACCGCAGCGACGAGAGAGTTGGTGGTGCCGAGATCGATGCCGACGGCACGTTTGTGCTGATGAGGAACAGCGCTCTGGCCGGGTTCGGCGATTTGCAGTAATGCCATGGGTAATGAAACTTCCTGCGTTAAAGGATCAAGACTCGAGAAGCGAGTCTTCGAATCGTTCCAGCTCTTCGAGGAGCTTGTCGACAAACTTGAGTTTGCGAACGCAATCAGCGGCAACGAGATCTCTGCCGGCGGCAAGAGACTCGGTCAGCTGCTGCATCAACATCTGGTGATCATGCCTGATCTCGCTGCGAAAATCCTTGATGGCGCGCTCAGGGTCGGCGTCATCTTTCAGATCAGCCAGACGCTCGCGCCACTCCAGCTGCTGCATCAGAAACGCGGTATCTTGCAGAGTCTGCTGTTCACCACGGATATCGATGCCACGCAGGGAGAGCAGATATTCGGCACGGCGCAGCGGCGCCTTGAGGGTGGTGAATGCTTCATTGATCTGGGCGGCACGTTGCACCGCAGCCAGCTGCTCCCGTTCGGGGGCGGTGGCAAAACGATCAGGATGGAATTGGGTTTGCAGCTGGCGGTAGGTATCAGCCAACTGACGGGTATCGAGCTCGAAGCCTTCAACCAGCCCAAACAGCTCGAAATGATTCATGCAAACCTCTTGGAAACGTTCGCCACAACCTCACTCGCCCCTGGCAAATGAGATGTGGTTGAACGGGTCATGGACAACCCGCTCAACCACAGACGAAGGATCATTGACGTCAAACATCTCAGACACTGAAGCTTTCGCCGCACCCACACTCGCCTTTGGCGTTGGGATTATTGAACTGGAAGCCCTCGTTGAGGCCCTCCTTGACGAAATCCAGCTCGGTGCCATCCAGATGGATCAGGCTCTTGGCATCGACAATAATCTTGACGCCCTGCTGCTCGAACACCTGATCTTCATCGGTCAGTTCATCAACGAACTCAAGCACGTAGGCCAGACCGGAGCAGCCGGTGGTTTTGACGCCGAGGCGCAGGCCAATGCCCTTGCCCCGGTTAGCCAGAAAAGAGGAAACCCGTGCCGCGGCGGCATCTGTCATGGTAATAGCCATACTGCTCTCCGGCGCTTAGAGACCTTTCTTCTGCTTGTAATCGGCGATGGCGGCCTTGATGGCGTCCTCAGCCAGAATGGAGCAGTGGATCTTCACCGGTGGCAGGGCCAACTCTTCAGCGATATCGGTGTTCTTGATGCCAGCCGCTTCGTCCAGGGTCTTGCCCTTGACCCATTCGGTCACCAGGGAGCTGGAGGCGATAGCGGAACCGCAGCCGTAGGTCTTGAACTTGGCATCTTCGATGATGCCTTCGTCGCTGATCTTCAATTGCAGCTTCATCACGTCGCCACAGGCGGGCGCACCGACCATGCCGGTTGCAACGCTGGGATCATTCTTGTCGAAACCACCGACGTTGCGAGGATTCTCGTAGTGGTCGATTACTTTTTCACTGTAAGCCATATCTCACTCCTGCTAATTCTGTTGCTCACTGACCAGATAGATCAGTGATGAGCCCATTCGACCGTGTTCAGATCGACGCCGTCTTTGTACATCTCCCACAGGGGGGACATCTCGCGCAGACGACCGATGGAGTCACGAATAAGCTTGACCGCGTAGTCAATCTCTTCCTCGGTGGTGAAGCGACCCATGCTGAAACGGATGGAGCTGTGCGCCAACTCGTCGTTCAGACCCAGTGCGCGCAGCACATAGGAAGGTTCCAGGCTGGCGGAGGTACAGGCCGAACCGGAAGATACCGCCAAATCTTTCAGCGCCATGATGAGGGATTCCCCTTCCACATAGGCAAAGCTGACGTTGAGGTTGCCCGGAACACGTTGCTCCAGATCGCCATTGATGTAGACGGCTTCAATATCCTTGATGCCATTCCACAGACGCTGGCGCAGAGCCAAGATGCGCTCGCCTTCACTCACCATCTCTTCTTTGGCGATGCGGAAAGCTTCGCCCATCCCGACGATCTGGTGGGTCGGCAGAGTACCGGAACGCATGCCGCGCTCGTGGCCGCCACCGTGCATCTGGGCTTCCAGACGAACGCGGGGTTTGCGGCGAACAAACAGTGCACCGATCCCTTTCGGACCATACACCTTGTGTGCTGAGACGGAGAGCAGATCCACTTTCAGTGCTTCCACATCTACCGGGATCTTGCCCACACTCTGAACGGCGTCCACGTGCAGCAGAATCTTGCGGGAACGGCACAACTCGCCGATGGCGGCAATGTTCTGAACCACGCCGATTTCGTTGTTCACATGCATGATGCTGACCAGGATGGTGTCATCACGCATGGCATTCTCGATCATCTCGATAGTGAACAGGCCGTTGGGCATCGGCTCAAGATAGGTCACCTCGAACCCTTCACGCTCCAGCTGGCGACAGGTATCGAGCACCGCCTTGTGTTCGGTCTTGGAGGTGATGATGTGCTTGCCCTTGCTGGCATAGAAGTGGGCAACACCCTTGATGGCCAGGTTATTGGATTCGGTCGCACCGGAAGTGAAGACGATCTCGCGGGGATCGGCACCGATCAGATCTGCCACTTGATTACGGGCCAGATCCACCGCCTCTTCGGCTTGCCAGCCAAAGCGGTGAGAACGGGAAGCCGGATTGCCGAACAGGCCATCCATGGTGAGACACTGCATCATTTTTTCTGCGACACGCGGGTCCACCGGACAGGTTGCCGAATAATCAAGGTAAATAGGCAGTTTCATGTTTTTCTCCGTCACAGTCCGGGTCATACAGAGTCCCGCTGTGGAAAGCACGTTTATAGTTGGACTTTCAAGCTCACATCGCCGTGTTCTGCCCGATCAACCAGGGACAACACGGTCTTCATTTGTTCATCTTGCTTGCCGGCAATGCGGCGCACATCGGCCTGGCGTACCAGCTCGGCCAGGGTAATATCCCCGAGGAAGCTGGAGATCCGCTCGCTCAGATCGCGCCACAGGGAATGCGTCAGACACTGGGTACCACCGTGGCAGCCGCCCTTGCCGAGACACTTGGTGGCATCGACCGACTCATCGACCGCGGTGATCACCTGACCAACCGAAATCTCGCCTGGGGCCAAACCGAGGCGATAACCACCGCCCGGACCACGCACGCTGCTCACCAGACCATGTTTGCGCAGGCGGGCAAAGAGCTGCTCGAGATAGGACAACGAGATGCCCTGGCGCTCGGAAATATCGGCAAGGGGGACGGGCCCCTGCTCTGCATGCAGCGCCACGTCGAGCATGGCGGTTACAGCGTAACGTCCTTTTGAAGTCAGTCTCATGTGCCTTACCGTCTTGCGAAGCAATTTAATGGGGCACATGGTCACATACCCGACCAAATCAGTCAAGTATATGGTTGAGTAAATCAGTCGGATTAATCCGGTACGCGCGCTTTCTGCACCGAGGTCAGAATACCGCGCAGAATGTTGAGCTCAGCTGCTTCCGGCCGAGCCCGATTGAACAGGCGACGCAGCTTGCTCATCACATGACCCGGATGGTCATCGGCAATAAAACCGGTCTTCATCAGGGTTTGTTCCAGGTGCTGATAAAACCCTTCCAGCTGGGCGGCACTCGGGTAGGCCATCTCATCTTCAGGCTCGGCGGCCTGCCCCTGCAGCCAGCGCATCCGCACTTCGTAACAGAGGGTCTGCACCGCCATGGCCAGATTGAGAGAGCTGTAATCAGGATTGGCCGGAATGGCCACGTGGTAGTGGCACTTTTGCAATTCGTCATTGGTGAGGCCGGTGCGTTCACGACCAAACACCAGCGCGACCGGGTGCACCATCCCCTCAACCACCGCCTTCTCGCCGGCTTCACGAGGGTCAAGCATCGGCCAGCTCAGGGTGCGGGAGCGGGCGCTGGTGCCAATCACCAGACCACAATCGGCGATCGCGTCGTCCAGAGTCGGGACGATACGGGCATTGGCAAGCACATCGCTGGCACCAGCCGCTAGGGCGAAGGCATTGTCATCCGGCAAGGCTTGCGGATCAACCAATACCAGCTGGGTCAACCCCATGGTCTTCATGGCACGTGCCGCAGACCCCATGTTGCCGGTATGAGAGGTGTTTACCAAAACGATACGAATCTGATCCAACATGCCCAGTCAATCTTCAGTCAAAAATGGCGCGCAATTGTAACATAAGAGAACACAATGTTGGCACCGTAAAAGCCGAGCCATTTCAGAACAAAACCACCCGTTTGTATAACAAACCAGCATGAGGGAAGCGAGAGGGGGGGACTAAACTTGATGGATATCCGATAAACGGCACAGGAGACACAACGCCATGCTTCCTCCCTTTATCTATGAGAGATTGCCCAGCCTCTACCTGCTGGCAGCCATTGCCATTATTACGTTGAGTGAACAGCCCCTGCTCTGGTTTGCTGGCGCCTTACTGTTTATCGCCGGAGCGGTGACCTGGATGATGCGCTCCAGCTACCGGCGTACCGATCTGATTATCTTTCCGAGCAAACGCTGGCTACAGCCGGAATGGCTGTATGAAGCGCAGCCCTTCATCTGGCTGGCTGCGGGGCTGGCCATGTCACAGCTGCCCGCCCCTGCGGCACTCATCGCCTTGGTGCCCTGTCTGTGGGCCTGTCGTTGCCTCTGGGCACGGCACCATTATCGTCGCCATGCCCATGGGGTGATTGTCCACTTAAGACGAGATCCCGCCCGGCGCCGTCTGCACCGGAGCCTGCGCTGACTCGGTGCAGGCGCGTTCGATAAACGTCGCCAGATCCATCAGGGGATACTTCATCAGGCTTGGCAAGCCATCGAGATCCAGACTGTCCATCAGGTTTTTCACCTCAAGGCCCAGTTCGGTATCCCCTTCTATCTTCAGCTTGCGCTGGAAAAAGAGCGAGTCCGGATCCTCTTTGCGACCGGCAATCAGGATCAGGTCGTTGGCGGTACCGCTGAAGCAGACATCGGCCTTGTTACACTCGCGAGCTACCTCCAGCTGGCCATTCTGCTCACTGATAAACCAGCACAGCTCCAGATCAGAGACTTCGACTTTCAGCCACTTGTCTGCCAGAAACTCGAAATCGCCATCTTCGATAGCCTCTTTGAAAACCCGGGCCAGTAAACTCTCCATCAGCTGCTTTTGCAGATTGAAGGGAACCAGCTTGAGGGGATGGCGCAAGAAGCGCGGAGCCTGTTCGACCAGGCGGCGTTGCAGTTGTTGAAACACGATAGACTCCCTTTTTTGCGCATTCAAACACAGGGAGAGTGGCAAGATCCTGTTGGAAATCAAACTTGTGCAGGGTTACCTCAAGAAGGGTAAAGCCACACAAAGCTGCCTCAGGTCAAAAAGTGGGAGTGCATGGCTGCATACAATCAGGGCTCGTTTGCCCTTCATATGCACTCTCGGAGCGTACCAATGGAATTACTCTGTCCGGCAGGCAGTTTGCCGGCACTGAAAACCGCCGTGGATAACGGGGCCGATGCCGTTTATATCGGTTTCAAGGATGACACCAATGCCCGCCACTTTGCCGGTCTCAACTTTACCGACAGCAAACTGGAGAAGGCGGTAGATTATGTGCATCAACATGGTCGCAAGCTGCATATTGCCATCAATACCTTTGCCCATCCTGGGGCCGATGCGCGTTGGAAACAGGCGGTTGATCGCGGGGTGGCCCTCGGCGCCGATGCGTTAATCATCGCCGATCTCGCCGTGCTGGAATATGCCAGCCGCCACTACCCCGAGATGGAACTCCATGTCTCGGTGCAGGCCAGCGCCACCAATGCCGCCGCCATTCGCTTCTATCAGCAGCAATTCAATGTCACACGGGTGGTGCTGCCCCGGGTGCTCTCCATGCATCAGGTCAAGCAGCTGGCCCGCGAGACCAATGTTGGCCTTGAGGTATTCGCCTTTGGCAGCCTCTGCATCATGGCCGAGGGGCGCTGCTATCTCTCCTCCTACATGACTGGCGAGAGTCCCAACACCGTCGGCGCCTGCTCACCGGCCAAGTTCGTCCGTTGGGAAGAGACCCCGAATGGTCTCGAGTCGCGGCTCAACGAGGTGCTGATCGACCGCTACGGCCCGGGCGAAAATGCCGGTTACCCGACCCTGTGCAAGGGGCGTTTCGACGTGGATGGGCAGACCTACCACGCGCTGGAAGAGCCCACCAGTCTCAATACCCTGGGTCTCCTGCCCGAGCTGTTCAAGACCGGGATCCAGTCGGTCAAGATTGAAGGGCGCCAACGCAGCCCCGCCTATGTGGAGCAAGTGACCCGAGTGTGGCGTGCAGCCATCGATACCTATCAGGCCAATCCCGAGGCCTATCAGGTCAAAGCTGAGTGGGATGCCCAGCTCGCCCGCGTCTCCGAAGGTAGCCAGACTACCCTCGGCGCCTACCATCGTCAGTGGCAATAAGGAGTCCACCCATGCAATTTTCTCTCGGGCCTCTGCTCTTCTACTGGCCCAAAGCCGATACCGAAGCCTTTTACCATGCCGCCGCCGACAGTCAGGCCGACATCATCTATCTGGGGGAGACCGTCTGCAGCAAGCGGCGCGAACTCAAAGTCGATGACTGGATTGCACTGGCCCATCAGGTGGCCAGCTCCGGCAAGCAGGTGGTGCTCTCGACCCTCGCCCTTATCTCCGCCCCTTCCGAGCTCAAGGAAGTGAAGCGGCTGGTCGACAATGGCGATCTGATGGTCGAAGCCAACGATCTCGGTACGGTACAACTCGCCTGGGAGGCAGGGATTCCCTTCGTCTGTGGTCCCGCCATCAACGCCTATAACGCCGATGTACTGCGCATGCTGCTCAAACAGGGGATGAAACGCTGGGTCATGCCGGTTGAACTGTCCCGTGACTGGCTGATCCAGCTCAATCAGGATCTGGGCTCCCTGCGCGACCAATTTGAGGTGGAGGTGTTTGCCTACGGCCATCTGCCGCTCGCCTACTCGGCGCGCTGCTTCACCGCCCGCTCCCTCGACAAACCGAAAGACAACTGCGAGCTCGCCTGCATCAACTACCCCACCGGACGACTGGCCAACAGCCGCGAGGGGCAACGGGTGTTCAATCTCAACGGGATCCAGACCCAGTCCGGTTACTGCTACAACCTGGGTAACGAGCTGGCTGGTATGGAAGGTCTGGTAGATGTGGTCAGGCTTTCGCCGCAAGGGATGGAGACGCTGGAGATGCTGGCCCGCTTCAAAGCCAACCGGCAGGGCCAGGCTCCCCTCTCCTTGCAGCAAGGAAGCGATTGCAACGGCTACTGGCGCCAGATCCCCGGCATGAGCCTGGTTGAGTAAACCCGCCATTCGCCCAACAAAAAGGCCTCATCGCGAGGCCTTTTTTACCACTATCTGGCAGTGGTTCAGGAGGGCTGATCACCCTTGTTACGAGCGCTCTGGGCACCTGGCGGCAAGGGTTTGCGCGCCATCAACTCCAGTTCCAGCAGCGCATAGCGGTGCTCGATAAAGTCGTAGACGTTGTTGGATAAGGCCAGCTTGAAGTAGCTGATGGCTTCCTTGCGGTTGCCTTTGCCCAGCTCGAACTTGCCCAGATAGAAGTAGGTTTCACACAGGCGCTCGGCAAGCTCCCGGTTATCCTTCACCCCTTTCACCACGTTGCCCATCAGCTGGGAAGCGTTGATCTCGCCGGTATAAAGGCGAACCAGATCCCAGTTCCAGGCATCGTCATCGTACTTGTTGAGACGCTCGCGCATCCGGCTCATGGCGGCCGACGGGTCAAGTTTCTGCTCGGCCAGATAGAGCCAGATCACCCGATAGGGGTCTTCCGGCTGCGCCTCGTAGAAACGCTTCATATCGGCCGCGGCCAGTTCGGGACGGTTGCCGTAATAGAGGGCGATGCCACGGTTGAGATAGGCATAGTCATAGTCCGGCGCCAGTTCGAGGGCGGAATCGAACGCATCATAGGCTTCGTCGTAATTCTGCTGCTGTACCAGATAGACGCCGATGAAGTTGTAGGCTTCGGCGAAATCCGGTTTCTCCCGCAGGGCACGGTTGAAATCGAGCCGCGCGAGGGAACGCAGACCAACCCGATCAAACACCACAGCACGCTCATAGAACAACTCTGCCCGTTGCTCGGTGGTCAGTTCCATTTCACTGAGCATCTGCCCGAGTCGGGCGAGCGCCAGCTCACTCTGGTAGGAGACCTGCAGGGGGGTCGCCAACACCAGTGAAGCAGGCTGCGGCTTGGGAACCTTGGGGGTGTTAACCTGACTGCTACTGCTGCAACCCCACATGGGAAGCAACAACAGGATACCGAGGAGGTATCCAATCCCTTTCCTGACGTTCAATGAACACTCCGACGCTTACGCTTGACCCCGCATATGGTAAAGGTCAACTGCCGCTTTGTCATGTAGCTGTGCCCCTCTACCTCAAATAAATCAGGATTCGACAGGGTATCCGGCATCGCACCAACCGCGAAACCCGCCGTCGACGCTGATCACCTTGCGATAACCCATCTGTTGCAGGTTGTCCGCCGCCAGAATGGAGCGAAAACCACCACCACAATAGAGGTAGAGCTCGGTCTCGAGATCCGGGAACTGGGTCTCGATATCCCGCTCAATCACGCCACGACCCAGATATCGGGCACCGGGCAGATGGCCTTTGGCCCACTCGCTCTCTTCCCGCACGTCGATCAGGTGAAACGTGCGCCCTTCGTCCTGCCAGCGCTTGATCTGGTGAACATCGGTTTCGGTGATGCGGGAGCGGATCCCGTCAACCAGCGCCAAAAAACGGGGATTGTGATGCATGACAAACTCCTGTTGTTTAAATCATGTGCGTCAGCAAACGACACGCAGAGATAAGAAAAGAGCGCCATGAGGCGCTCTTCACTGTTACGGCAGGATTTCCTGTTGGTCCGCACCCTCTTTCTCTACCTGGGTGGGCAGCATGTGCTCGCGCTTGACGCCGAGGAACATGGCAAACGCACTCGCCACATAGATGGAAGAGTAGGTACCGAACGCCACACCGATCACCATGGCCACGGCAAAACCGTGGATCAGCGCACCGCCCTTGAGCAGCAGCGCCAGCACCACGATAAAGGTAAGGCCGGAGGTGATGATGGTACGACTCAGGGTCTCGGTCATGGAGAGATCCAGAATGTATTCGGTATCCCCTTTACGCACCTTGCGGAAGTTCTCCCGCAAGCGGTCGAACACCACGATGGTATCGTTCAGGGAGTAACCCACCAGGGTCATCAGTGCCGCCAGTACAGTCAGGTCGAACTCGTACTGGAAGTAGGCAAAGACACCCAGCGTGATCACCACGTCGTGCACCAGGGAGAGAATGCCCCCCAGCGCCAGACGCCACTCGAAACGCACTGCCACGTAGGCCAGGATACAGAGGATGGAGGCCAGCATGGCCAGCGCACCGTCTGTCGCCAGTTCATCACCCACGGAAGGGCCGACGAACTCGACGCGTTTGAGCACTGCGCCCTCGTCGAGCTGCTTGGCCGCCGCCAGCACTTCGTTACCCTGTTGTTCTACCTTGACCCCCTCTTTCGGGATCAGGCGGAACAGCACGTCACGGCTGGAGCCAAAGTGTTGCAGGGTTGCCCCTTCAATCTTCTGCTCTTCCAGAGCGTCATGGATCTTATCCAGGCTCACCGACTGCTGGAACCCCACCTCGATAGTGGTACCACCGGTAAAGTCCAGACCCCAGTTCAGCCCCCGATCAAACAGGAAGAACAGGGCTACCACCATCAGCACGGAAGAGAAAACCACACCCGGCTTGGCATAGCGCATAAACGGGATCGGTTTTTCAAAATGTAGAATCTGAAACATCTCTCTATCCTCAGATGGGCAGCTTGTCGATACGCCGTCCACCCCAAGCCAGGTTGATAATGGCACGGGAAACTGTGATGGCAGTAAACATGGAGGCGGTCAGACCAATGCCCAGCGTCAGGGCAAAGCCCTTGATGGCGCCAGTACCGATACCGAACAGGATCACGCAGGTGATCAGCGAGGTGACGTTGGAGTCGGCGATGGTGGAGAATGCCCGATCAAAGCCCAGATGGATGGCTTGCTGAACACCACGACCGTTGCGGATCTCTTCACGAATACGCTCGTAGATCAGCACGTTGGCATCCACCGCCATACCCAGCGTCAGGACGATACCGGCGATACCCGGCAATGTCATGGTGGCCCCCGGGATCATCGACATGATGCCGACAATCAACACCAGGTTCATACAGAGCGCCAGGTTGGCAACCCAGCCGAACGCGCGGTAGTAGATCCCCATGAATAGCACGATCACCAGCATGGCCCAGCCGATGGCTTCCATACCGCTGTCGATGTTCTGTTGACCCAGGCTCGGGCCAATGGTGCGCTCTTCCACGATCTGGATCGGGGCGATCAGGGCACCGGCACGCAGCAGCAGCGCCAGGTTGTGGGCTTCGTTGGCATTGTCGATACCTGTGATACGGAACTGGCTGCCAAGACGCGACTGGATGGTGGCGACGTTGATCACCTCCTCCTGCTTGCGGAACTTGCGCTTGCCATCCGGACCCGGTTGACCAACCGGCTTGTACTCGATGAAGACGGTCGCCATGCCTTTACCGACGTTGTCCTTGGTAAAGTTGGCCATCTTGTTGCCACCCTGGCCATCCAGCTTGATGTTGACCTGGGGACGGCTGTACTCGTCGAAACCGGACTGGGCACCCACGATGTGGTCACCGGTCAGGATCACCCGCTTTTGCAGCACCACGGGACGACCGTTGCGATCGTTGTAGACCTTGGAGCTGGGCGGGACACGGCCATCGGCCGCAGCCTGGATGTCGGCTGTCTCATCGACCATGTGGAATTCCAGGGTCGCGGTTGCCCCCAGGATCTCCTTGGCGCGGGCGGTATCCTGAATACCGGGCAGTTCAACGACAATGCGCTCGGCGCCTTGCTGTTGTACCAGCGGCTCGGCTACACCCAGTTCGTTGACCCGGTTACGGATGATGGTGATGTTCTGCTCGAGGGCGTACTTCTTCACTTCCTTGATCTTGGCTTCGCTCAGACCAGCCAGCAGGATGAACTCATCCCCTTTCTGCTCGGTAGTGAAGGTCAAATCAGGGTTCTGACGACGCAGATGAGAAACGGCGCGTTCCTGATCGGCTTCGTCACGGAAGATCACCTGCACCTGATCACCGACCCGGCGCACGCCGGAGTAACGGATCTTCTGGGTGCGCAGCTCGGAGCGGAAATCCTGCACCATCTGCTCTTGCTGCTTGGTCAGTGCTTCGGCCATGTCCACTTCCATCAGGAAGTGCACACCACCGCGCAGATCAAGACCCAGCTTCAGAGGCGCCGCACCGATGGCTTCGAGCCAGGCGGGAGTGGAAGGTGCCAGGTTGAGTGCGGTAATGAAGTTGTCGCCCAGCTTGTTGGCAACGATATCGCGCGCCTTCAGCTGGTCTTCGGTGTTCTTGAAACGGATCAGGATAAAACCGTGCTCGAATGCAGCATGTTTGACCGGGATCTTGGCCGCTTCAAGGGTCTCTTTCACCAGATCAAGAGTATCTAGCTTGACTTCGGCACCACGGCTGGCAGAAACCTGCAAAGCCGGATCTTCGCCGTAAAGATTGGGGGCTGCATATAGAAAACCGATGGCGATCACCAGGATCACCATCAGGTATTTCCACAGCGGATAGCGATTCAACACGCTGTGCTCCTTGGGAGATTAAAGGGACTGGATAGAACCCTTGGGCAGAACGGCAGAGACGAAGTCCTTTTTGATGGTGACTTGAGTCTGGTCGTTCAGGGCGATCACCAGGTAATCGCTGTCGGCAGCCACTTTGGCAATTTTGCCAACCAAGCCACCGGAAGTAAGCACTTCATCGCCCTTGGACAAGGAGCTCATCAGATTGCGGTGATCCTTGGCACGCTTGGCCTGGGGACGATAGATCATGAAGTAGAAGATCAGGCCGAATACGGCCAGCATGATGATCATTTCCATACCACCACCCTGTGCACCCGGTGCTGCGCCTTCTGCATACGCCTTGGAGATAATGCTCATTTAACAACCTCTTATTGATGTAGATTTAAAAAACAAAATTATATGTTGTTGTTATTTAACGTCATTTTCAGCTAACGGAGGCACAGGCTTCCCTTGCCGACGGTAAAACTCTGTTACAAAGTCGTCTAATTTACCCTGCTCGATCGCGTCCCGCAAACCCTGCATCACACGCTGGTAGTAACGCAGGTTATGAATCGTATTCAGACGGGCACCGAGGATCTCGTTGCACTTGTCCAGATGGTGCAGGTAGCTGCGGCTGTAGTTCTTGCAGGTATAGCAATCGCACTCGGCATCCAGGGTACTGGTGTCGTTGCGGTGCTGGGCGTTGCGGATCTTTACCACGCCATCGGTGGTGAACAGGTGGCCGTTGCGGGCGTTGCGAGTCGGCATGACGCAGTCGAACATGTCGATACCACGGCGCACCCCTTCCACCAGATCTTCCGGCTTGCCGACACCCATCAGATAGCGCGGCTTGTCGGCCGGGATTTTCGGGCAAACGTGCTCGAGAATGCGGTGCATATCCTCTTTGGGCTCACCCACGGCCAGACCGCCGACCGCATAACCGTCGAAACCGATCTCCAGCAGCCCCTTGAGGGAGACATCCCGCAGATCTTCGTAGACCGAGCCCTGAATGATGCCGAACAGGGCGTTCTTGTTGCCCAGCGCATCAAACTTGTCGCGGGAGCGCTTGCCCCAGCGCAGGGACATCTCCATCGACTTGCGCGCTTCTTCATAAGTGGCCGGGTACGGGGTGCACTCGTCGAAGATCATCACGATGTCGGAGCCCAGATCGTACTGGATCTCCATGGATTTCTCGGGGTCTAGGAAGATCTTCTCGCCATTGATGGGGTGACGGAAGTGGACGCCCGCTTCGGTGATCTTGCGAATATGGCCCAGGCTGAACACCTGGAAACCACCGGAGTCGGTCAGGATCGGGCCCTGCCAGTTCATGAAATCGTGCAGATCGCCGTGGGCACGCATCACTTCCTGACCCGGACGCAGCCAGAGGTGGAAGGTGTTACCCAGCAGGATCTGGGCACCGGTTTCACGCACTTCTTCAGGGGTCATTCCCTTGACGGTGCCGTACGTCCCGACCGGCATAAAGGCCGGCGTTTGTACCACACCACGTTCGAAGACCAGTTGACCGCGACGGGCACGGCCGTCGGTGGTTTTCAGTTCAAATTTCATTGCTACCTCGGCTGCGTCAGATAAACAGTCTGACAATAGGAGGGCCGCTCACGGCCCGGTAAATAAGCTGAAGCTTATGCTTCAACCTGGCGACGGGTGACGAACATGGCGTCCCCGTAGCTGAAGAAACGGTACTGACCGGCCACGGCTGCCTGATAGGCCGCCATCACGTTGTCATAACCGGCGAAGGCGCTGACCAGCATGATCAGGGTCGACTCCGGCAGATGGAAGTTGGTGACCATGGCATCGACAATCTGGAACTGGTAACCAGGGAAGATGAAGATATCGGTGTCACTAAAAAAGGGCGCCAGCGGTTTGCCCTGTGCCAGGGTGACCTTGGCCGCGCTCTCCAGCGAACGGACCGAAGTAGTACCGACCGCAATCACCCGGCCACCACGGGCACGGGTGGCCGCGATGGCATCCACCACCTCTTGCGGCACTTCCGCATACTCGGAGTGCATGTGGTGATCTTCAATCTTATCTACCCGCACCGGCTGAAAGGTGCCCGCCCCTACATGCAGGGTGACGAAGGCCGTTTCAACCCCTTTGGCCCGAATTTTCTCAAGCAGCGGCTCATCAAAGTGCAGGCCGGCGGTCGGCGCAGCGACAGCGCCCGGCTTTTGATTGTAAACGGTCTGGTAGCGCTCCTTGTCGGCATCCTCGTCGGGGCGGTCGATATAGGGGGGCAGCGGCATGTGGCCGATGGCCTCCAAAATCTCCAGCACCGGACGCGGGTCGAGGAAGTGGATCTCGAACAGGGCGTCGTGGCGGGCGCGCATCTCTGCCTCCACACCACCATCCATGATCATCCGGGTGCCGGGCTTGGGCGCCTTGGAGGCCCGGACATGGGCCAGCACGCTGTGATCGTCCAGAATGCGCTCGACCAGTACCTCCAGCTTGCCGCCGCTGGCCTTCTGGCCAAACATGCGAGCCGGAATGACACGGGTGTTATTGAATACCAGCAGGTCACCCGGATTGAGCTGATCCAGCACATCCACAAATTGACCGTGGCGCAGGGCGCCAGTCTGACCATCGAGCTGCAACAGGCGGCTGGCAGTACGCTCTGCCATCGGATAGCGGGCAATCAGCTCGTCTGGCAGATCAAAATGAAAATCGGATACTTGCATCTTTCACCTCGGGGGGAATCGGCGGCTAGTCTAGTTATCCCCATCTTCCAAGGCAACCCAAAAGACCAAAAACCCAAGAGAGACAAGGGGTAGCGAGCAATATTGAGACACACCTCCGGTTAATGATTCTTTAATGTTCTGTATTGACCCTGATCATGTTTTGCCAATGGGCGCTGGGCTAGGGTGAAAGCAGATACACAAGGAGGCCCACCATGATGACCCTATCCGAAATCATGACCGAACACCCCTTCACTCTGGGTCCGTCAAACAGTGTCAAACAGGCGATGGACCTGATGCAGCAGGAGCGGATCCGCCACATTCCCATCGTCGACGAGCAGCATCACCTGCTGGGGTTGGTAACTCTCACCGATATCCTGGCCACCCGGGAATCCAAGCTGCTGCTCATCAGCCCGGAGCGGGAAGCCGAATTTACCGACAGCGTGCAACTCGACGAGATCATGACACGGCAAGTGGCGAGCGTAGATCCTCACGCCGGCATCAAGGAGGCAGCACTTTACCTGCAGCGGCACAGATATGGCTGCCTGCCGGTACTCAAAGGACGCAAGCTAATCGGCATTGTCACCGAGTCGGACTTTATTGCCGTGGCCATCAACCTGCTGGAATTGATGGAAGAGCAGGAACCACCTACCGACTTTTGATAGATTAAGTTGTAATTAAATTACAATAAAAGCGTTTTCAGCCGTCTAAATAAGCTGAAATGATGAAACACTTTCATTTTGATTGAAAAATTACAACAAACACTTGCCTTGTGATCTGCGTCACACTATTATCCCTCCCATGCAATAGTTGCCGAGGGGGAGACGAGGGATTGTGCACCCATTATCTTCCTCTCATATGTCTGCAAGTTTGCACACCCCGTAGTTAGTCTTTGCTGTAAAGCATTTGTTTATATAGCCATTCCTTGTTTGATGACCCGGCCCTGTCGTTGCGATAGCGCCGGGATTTTTTTATCCGCGTTTTCTGCTCTCCCCCTTGTCAGCACATCCCCCATCGCTGCGAGCAGCTGCCTCAACCTCCTGCGCCACCTGTTTGCACCACCGTTTATCTCATCGCGTCATCGTGGCTCTGCACACCCCTTCTTATGCCTTGAAAAGGCGATGTAGCGCACAGATATTGAACCACGACAAAGAGTTATCTCAGTAGGCCAGAGATATTCATGTTAGGTACAGCCATAGTGAGTTATCTAATAAGTAGATTTAAGCGATTCAAAATTGCGGCTTTTATCGATTAGCGGAAGCCCCTAAGATGAATCCATCGAAAGTTAAGCGCCTCGTCTGGCAAGACTCTTCAACACCAGACCGGCATATGTACATCACAAAGGAGCAATTACATGTCTACCTACATCAACACTGAAATCAAGCCGTTCAATGCTACCGCCTACCACAATGGCAAATTCGTTCAGGTGTCTGACGCTGACCTGAAAGGCAAGTGGTCCGTGGTCTTCTTCTACCCGGCTGACTTCACCTTCGTTTGCCCGACCGAGCTGGGCGACCTGGCTGACAACTACGCTGAATTCCAGAAGCTGGGCGTCGAGATCTACTCTGTCTCTACCGATACCCACTTCACTCACAAAGCATGGCACGACACTTCTGACACCATTCAGAAGATCCAGTACCCGATGATTGGTGACCCGACTGGTACCATCACCCGCAACTTCGGCGTGATGATCGAAGAAGCTGGTCTGGCTGACCGCGGTACCTTCGTGATTGACCCGCAGGGCATCATCCAGATCGTCGAGATCAACGCTGGCGGCATCGGCCGTGACGCACTGGAACTGCTGCGCAAAGTCAAAGCAGCCCAGTACGTTGCCTCCCACCCGGGTGAAGTGTGCCCGGCTAAATGGAAAGAAGGCGAAGCCACTCTGGCCCCGTCCCTGGACCTGGTAGGCAAGATCTAAGCCTCCCGCTTCCAAGACCGGCCCGCATAAGGGCCGGTCTGCTTTCCGGCATTGCCAAATAGGCCTGAAAGCAGACCGACTCACATTTAATGCCAACTCGCCATTACAAGAAGGAATTCGACCATGTTGGATACCAACCTCAAACAACAGCTGAACACCTATCTGCAGTACATCGTCAATCCCATCGAGATCAGCGTGTCCGGCAACGACAGCGACAAATCTGCAGAGCTGCTGGCACTGGCCAGCGAGATCGCCGAGATGTCCCCCAAGATCACCCAGACCTCTGGCACTGCCGTTCGCAAGCCTTCCATGAGCGTCGCGCCCCAGGGCCAAGCACCGCGCGTTCACTTTGCCGGCATCCCCATGGGTCATGAATTTACCTCTCTGGTACTCGCCCTGCTGCAAAGCGGCGGCCACCCCTCCAAGGCCGATGCAGCCGTGCAGGAGCAGATCCGCAATCTCAAAGGTGAGTTCCACTTCGAGACCTATATCTCCCTCTCCTGCCACAACTGCCCGGACGTAGTACAGGCCCTCAACCTGATGGCGACCCTGAACCCCGGCATCACTCACACCATGATCGACGGCGCCCTGTTCCAGGAAGAGGTCGCCGAGCGTCAAATCATGGCGGTACCGAATGTTTACCTGAACGGTCAACCGTTCAGCCAGGGCCGGATCTCGCTGGAAGAGATCGTCGCCAAACTCGACACCGGCGCCGCCGAGCGCAAGGCTGCCGAGCTGAATGAGAAAGATCCCTACGACGTACTGGTGGTGGGCGGTGGCCCGGCTGGCGCCGCAGCGGCCATCTATGCCGCCCGTAAAGGCATTCGCACCGCCATCGTTGCCGAGCGTTTCGGTGGTCAGGTGATGGACACCATCGGTATCGAGAACTTTATCTCCGTGCCCTACACCGAAGGCCCCAAACTGGCCGCCAGCCTGGAGCAGCACGTCAAAGAGTACGGCGTGGAACTGATCACCGAACAGCGCGCCGCCGCCATCAGCAAAGATGGATATGTGAACGTGGATCTCGCCTCTGGTGCCACCTTGAAGAGCCGCGCCGTGATCCTGGCTACCGGTGCCCGCTGGCGTGATCTGAACGTACCGGGCGAGCTTGAGTACCGCACCAAGGGCGTGGCCTACTGCCCGCACTGCGATGGTCCCTTCTTCAAGGGCAAGCGAGTAGCTGTGATCGGTGGCGGTAACTCCGGTATCGAGGCGGCCATCGATCTGGCTGGCATCGTCGAGCATGTGACTGTGGTGGAGTTTGCCGACACCCTGCGTGCCGATGAAGTGCTGCAGAAGAAGGCTCGCTCCATGGGCAATATCGACATCATCATGAGCGCGCGCACCACCGAAGTGATCGGTGATGGCAGCAAGGTGGTCGGTATGGACTACGAAGATCGCACCACCGGTGAGATCAAACACCTGGCGGTGGCGGGTATCTTCGTCCAGATCGGCCTGGTACCGAACACCGAGTTCCTTAAAGGGAGCGAGATTGCCCTGACCCGCTTTGGCGAGATCGAGATCGATACCAAAGGGGCGACCTCCCTGCCCGGCGTCTACGCCGCAGGGGATGCCACCACGGTACCGTTCAAGCAGATCATCATCTCCATGGGTGCTGGCGCCACTGCCGCACTGGGTGCGTTTGATTACCTCATCCGCAACCCGGCTCCTGAAGCGACCAAGGCTGATGCTGTGACCGCCTGATAAACCCAGCGCAACAAAAAGCCGACGCTCGATTAAGTAAACACGAGCGTCGGCTTTTTTATATCTGCATCGATGCGCAATAAAAACCCCGCAGCAAATGGCGGGGTTGTTCATGACTGGACTTAAACGACGAGCATCACTCCAGCAAGAAAACAGCCTCGATATTATCACTTACCGTGATCTGCTGTTGTTGATAGCTGTTGTCCGCCATATCCGGCGCGGGAGCAGCCATCGCCATGGCCTGCACCACCTTCAGGTTGCGGCTGTAGGCGGTAATGGGCGAAGCATTGCGGTACTCCACACTGTAGACCTTGCCAAGCTTCATCCCGAACGCCTTGGCCAGAGATTCAGCCTTGATTTTGGCATCCTCAACGGCATTCAGACGGGCCTGCTCCTTGATGACCTGCGGCGATTTCAACCCGTATTCAATCTGGGATACAGACTCCAGCCCGGCTTTAAGTGCGGTATCCATCAGGGGGCTCAACTTGTCGAGCTGATAGAGCTTCACCGCCAATTGTCGCTGAGCACGGTATCCCAACAATACCGGCTTCTTGTTCTCGCCATACTGATATTCCGGAGAGACCATCAGGTTGCCAGCCTCAACATCGCTGCGCTTGATCCCCAACCCTTCCAGTTGGCTGAAAAAGGCTGCGACCTTGGTATCGACCTGCTGCTTGGCCTTGAGGCCCTGCTTATCAAGTGCACTCACCGCCACATTGAGGGTGAGCATATCGGGTTCGGTCTTTTGCTCGGCATAACCGCTCACCACCAGATGGGGCGCTTGCGGCACTTCAATCGCCAGCAGCGGAGCACTGACAACCAGAGCGGAAAGAGTAAGAAGGGGACGCCACATAGAAAAAAACCTCAGTCGGAAAGATTGAGGCCATTATGCCCGTGCAGCTACGGGATTCATATATCGTGCAAGGGGGGGAGCTGATCCAGTATCTGATTGGTCAGATCGAGGCTAATGGTGACCATGCTGCCGGGATCCTGGCTCTGGTTTGCCATATCCAGCGCAGGAGCCGCGCCACAGACCAACACCTCATCATCGAAATGGAACGAGTCCCACGACAGAACGTGTCCTTGCACCGCCTGTCCGATATTGGTGCCACCACTATCCTCCTCCATCGCAGACCAAGGGATGGTATCAGATGGCCCTAGCAAATCTTGCAACAACGGAGAGTGAAAACTGGCCAGCGGATACTCCTGCTGCCCCTGATGATGGCCAACCAAAATCATGTTATGGGCAGACTCGGTATCCATGACCGGCACATAAGTGATAGAGGCCGTAGCGAAATCAACATAGAGCGAGCCCGCTACATCACCGGCCTCATTCTCAATCTCCATCCCATCCAGCCGATCCCCCTCGATCGAGGCCTGATAGCCAAACTGGCCTGCGCAGGTAATGTTCCCCTGCCCATCCCAGCTATAACGGATGCCATCAATGTCGACCCAGTTGAATGACTGCATGATTACCCCTCTCATCTACTACCGCTATCTTATCCATCCCCTTGGGGAAAAAACAGGGGCCAGGCAAGCCCGGCCCCAAGACAAGGTTACGGATCAACCTTCAAGTTACCGTCATCCAGCAACTTCTGAATAATCTGCAAGTCACTGTTACCCAGGGTCGTCAAGTCAATACTGTCAAATTTTATGACGTGGGTGGTTCCTCCATTCGTACCATCCAAATCAATAGTCAATGTTGATTTGTTTGTGCCTGGCCCATCACTACTGAAATTGAGGTACGCATCAAGCGAACCAGAGTTGGCATGTTCGCCAGTGAGCAGCTCGCTGATATCCAGTACATCTCCGCCAGTGCCGGTGGTGAAGTCTTTGATGACATCCACACCACCGATATCACCCGCCCCCCACTTAAAGGTGTCTTTACCGCCTCCACCTGTCAGGGTGTCAGACCCTGTTCCACCAATCAGAATGTCGATACCGTTACCACCAATCAGGATGTCATTCCCTTTTTGGCCATAAAGCACATCATTACCGTCGCCACCTTCAAGGGTATCATCGCCACCGACAGCCCCCTCCTTACCATACACTGCATGCTGGCTGTAAAGTTCGTTGAGCAGTTGCCCACCACTCTTGCCCGGATTGTCTGCCACAAACTCGAACCAGCCACCATCCACATTGTCTGCATGAATGCTGTCACCAAAAATCACGTCGTTGCCTGCACCGCCCTGCAACAGGTCTGAGCCGACACTAACAGCGGTAAAGAGCGAGCCCAAGCCACTGGACAGGTCATCAAAGCTGTCTACGGCGAGGTAGTTATCTGGCGTGTTGTCAATCGCATTGAGGTTATTGCCAAATGATGCACCGGATGGCACCCCGATCCCGACCGCATTAATCACCACCCCAGGAGCCGTCAACGCATTCAGGGCTGTCATACCGTTAGCAATCTGGGTTGAATTGGTCCAGCTTCCAACAGTTGGCTCCCCGTCCGTAAGGAAGTAGACATACTTATGATCTGCGACAGGATCCCCGGTCATCATGGTATTAAGAGTTGTCAACGCAGCCTGATAGTTGGTCCCCCCCCCTGAGCGAGTTAGATTACTGACAGCCTGCTGAGCAGCGGTAACCGAGGAATAGGTACCCACAACGTTGCTATTATCTGCAAACGTACCAATCTCGACTTGCAACTGTGATATGCCACTGAACTTGGCCAGCAAGTTATTGATGGCATCTTTCATGAGCTGGAATTCAGTGCCGCTAATACTTCCCGACATATCGATCATGAACGTCAGGTTGTAACTACCCGAAGTCACTCCGCCAACATCACCGATCAATACATCTGCCCCAACTCCACCCACTATTGCCCCATCCACATCCGGAGCAAGAAGAGGGTTGGGACGAACGTGATCGTCAATAGCTGTGCTGGCTCCGGAACCTGTGTCATTGGCATTGCTACCAACCACCAGGACCGGATTGATAATGGTCAACTTGGCACTGCTGGTATCTCCATCGCCATCCTTGATCTTGTAAGTGATCTCGACAGGTGCCCCCTCAGCTCCTCCTGATGGTGGTGTGAATCGATAATCACCATCATTTTCAATGTAGAGGGTGCCCTTATTGGTACCCAGTGCGATAGAGAAAGAGGTATTGCTGTTATTAAAGGTGTAGGTTGTTCCGTTGTACTCTACAGAAACCAGTTTGGGCGTACCAAAACCGTCGGCACCAGCACTGTCATTGGCTGTCACATTGCCATCAATTACCTGTGTCAGGTTGGTCAGTGTTCCCGACAGCTGACCCGCGGTATTGATCACCACCACATTGTTGTTGTGAGCGCCACTCGGTGACCACGCGACACTTTGCAGGTCAGCATCAAGTACGCTGGTTGAGCCAATCCCCACGGCATATGCACCATCAATGCCTTTTTGCGTCAGGAAGTTTGTCCAGTCATTGCGCTCTGTGGCGTTAATTGCCTCATCAGCCGAACTGGGCACTCCATCCGAAATGAAGAATACAAAGGTGTTATCAGCGGAAGGCGGTGTCCCATAATTGTCCCGAACCGCTTGCAAAGCATCATCGTAGTCAGTAGAACCGCCAGAAGAGATGCTAGTCAGCTGACCAGTTACCTGATCCTTGGTCAGCCATACCTGACTGCCGACACTCTTGACAGTGGCCGAACTATCAAAATCAACCAGCATCACCTTGACCAGCGAGTTGCCATAGCTGTTCATCAGATTCGTTACAGCATCCTTAATAACCTGCATATTGGTATTACCAATACTGCCTGAGCTATCGAGAACCAACACCAGGTTGACAGTGCCATTAGTGCCACTGGTAATGGTATCAGCTACAGCACTCGGACCGTCGTCCTCGAACTTGACGCCAGCACCGATGCTCACGCTCTTGCTCGCCACATCACCATCACCATCGGTGGTGGTCACCACCGCCGACAGCTTGCCTGCCAGGTCTACCGGCTCGTCATAGTTGGTCGGGCTATCCGGATGTTTGATAGCTACAAACTGGGTCACGCTCAGTTTGCCGTCTTCCCCTATCTCCAGCTTGAATGCGTTGCTGTCCAGGCTACCGTTACCATCGCTGTCAAACTTGCCGTACACGATGTCGCTGTCAGCACCGTCCGCCACCAGGGTGATGGCCTTGTTGCCCACCGTGGTCACCAGCCCGCTGGCCGCCACATCAATACGCAGCGACACATCGGTCGTGCCGCCGTCCACGCCTGTACTGCCCACGCCACCACTGAAGATCGA
>NZ_CAWLMI010000049.1:0-42176 GCF_963862045.1 Aeromonas sp. 159
GCGGTAGTCGAGAGGGGGCCCGGGGTCAGCAGCAGGTAATCGACGGCGGCGGGGGCCACAGGAATATGGGTCATGACTTCGCTCCTTTTTGGTATATACCAGAATGAGCGCATTGTGGGTAACTGCCCCGCCAAGGTCAAAGGGGTGGCGCTACGTGCAACAAAAAATTCATTTTCAGCGCCGGGATCGCGATAATCTAGGAAGCCTGAACAGCAGGGGCGATGCTGGTATCTACCAATATTTTTGACGCCGCCGTTTAACGACCGCGCAAATGACCTGCCCTGTGCCCAGCCCATTGCCCAACTTATTGCATAACCAGGGATTTTCATGAGCAAACCGCAATATCTGCAGATCAAGGATGCCCTCGCCAACCAGATCCTGGCAGGGGGGCTGGCCCCCAACGACAAGCTCCCCTCCGAGCGGCTGCTGGGGGAACTCTATGGCACCACAAGGGTCACCATTCGCGAGGCACTGGTGCAGCTGGAGGCAAACGGCCTTATCTATCGGGAGGATCGCCGCGGCTGGTTTGTCACCCCGCCGCGCTTTCGCTTGAACCCCAGACGCACCTCCAACTTTCACCAGATAGTGCGGGAGCAAGGGGGCGAGCCGCGCACCGAGCTGCTGGAGAAAAGCCGCCAGGCGGTGCCACCCGCGTTGATGGAGCAACTGCAGCTCAAGCCGTTCGACAGCCTGTTTCTGCTCAAACGGCTGCGCTACGCCAACGGGCGCGCCATCTGCTACTGCGAGAACCACTGCCTGCCCGAACGGGTGCCCGGCCTGCTGGAGCTGGATCTCAACGGCAGCCTGACCGAGATCTATCAGGCCCATTACGATCTTCATTACGCCCGCATGCTGGTGCGCTTCTTCCCCACCGCCCTGCCGGATGAAGTGGCCAAGGCGCTGGGTGCCACCGCCGGTCTGCCCGCCCTGCGCCTCGAGCGGCTCAACTTCGATCAGCACGGCAGGGTGCTCGACTTCGATCTGGAGTACTGGCGCCACGACAGTCTGGAGATCGAGGTGGATACCCAGGATGAGTCATGAACAAATCAGGGACAGCAAAACGTCACGGGGCTGTCACGGTCACGTCATAAAAATCCCCTAGCCTCTCACTCGACCAATCTGGTTTATACCAAGCCAACTTATATGGAGAAGAGGATGAAACAGGGAACCCATCTGCTGGCCGCCGCCGTGCTGGCTGCCATGACCACCCCGGTACTGGCCGCAACCGATCTCACCGTCTATACCGCCTTCGAACCGGAGCAGCTCAGCGAGCTGAAAACCGCGTTCGAGCGCCAGCATCCGGATATCAACATCAAGTGGGTGCGTGACTCCACCGGCGTGGTCACCGCCCGCTTGCTGGCAGAAAAAGCCCAGCCCAAAGCGGATGTGGTATGGGGACTGGCGGCGACCAGCCTGATGCAGCTCGATCAGCAGCAGATGCTCAATGCCTATGCACCGAAAGGACTGGATAAGCTCGACAGCCGCTTTCGCGACAGCAAGGCCGAGCCGCACTGGATCGGTCTGGACGCCTTCTTCAGCGCCATCTGCTTCAACAAGGTAGAGGGGGAAAAACAGGGGATCCCGGCGCCCACCAGCTGGGCCGACCTCACCAAGCCCATCTACAAGGGCAAGGTGATCATGCCCAACCCCAGCTCCTCCGGCACCGGTTACCTGAGCGTTGCGGGCTGGCTGCAGACCATGGGTGAGCAGCAGGGCTGGCAATTTATGAACGGCCTGCACCAGAACATCGACCGTTACACCCACTCGGGCTCCGCCCCCTGCAAGCTGGCCGCCAGCGGTGAAACGGTGATCGGTATCTCCTTCGACTTCCCGGCTACCAGCCTCAAAGCCAAGGGTGCCCCCATCGAGGTGGTGTTCCCGACAGAGGGGTCGGGCTGGGATATGGAAGCCGCCGCCATCATCAAGGGCACCCCCAAGCTGGAAGCCGCCAAACAGCTGCTCGACTTTGCCGCCACCGAACAGGCCAACGCCCTCTACAACAAGTCGTTCGCCGTGGTCGCCATCCCCGATGTAGCCCAACCGAGAGCGGGCTATCCGGCGGATATCAAAGGCCAGATGATCGACAACGACTTTAGCTGGGCAGCCCGCGAGCGTAACGCCATCCTGGCCCAGTGGAGCGCCAGCTTCGACGGCAAGACCGAAGCCAAACAGTAAGCGTGAAGGGCGGCGGTTTGTTCACGCCAGACACACCGCCGCCAATAAACTGCCAGTCGAAGGCCAACAGGTGTTGGCCTTCGCTTTTTGGTTTTAACTTCCCGAGTTTGTATTGCCTTCAATTAGCGATGCTTAGTCCATTCGCACAGTGCCCAGCCACTTGCTGGCGACCCGATCTCATTTGACTGTCATCAAGCTGTCATCCCCCGATCACCTGACCGTCACACTTCACCCGCAAACTGGTATATACCAAATCAGTAGCGAGTCGAACCATGACCCAGCCCTATCTGGACATTCAACATCTCAACAAGCAGTTCGGTGCTTTTCAGGCCCTCAAGGGGATCTCTCTGACCATTGAGCCGGGGGAGTTTATCTGCTTTCTCGGCCCCTCCGGCTGCGGCAAAACCACCCTGCTCAGAGCCATCGCCGGGCTGGATCTGCCGGATAGCGGCGAGATCTGGCAAGGGGGGCGCAACATCTCCCAGCTGCCGCCCCAGGAGCGCGATTTTGGCATCGTGTTTCAGTCCTACGCCCTCTTCCCCAACCTGACGGTGGCCCAGAACATCGCCTTCGGCCTTGAGAATCAGGGGCTGGCGCGGGATCTTATCAAGGAGCGGGTCGATCACTGGCTGGGGCTGGTGGATCTCACTGCCCAGTCCCATAAATACCCGAGCCAGATCTCAGGCGGCCAGCAGCAGCGGGTGGCGCTGGCCCGGGCACTGGCCCTCTCCCCCGGCCTGCTGTTGCTGGACGAACCGCTCAGCGCGCTGGATGCGCTGGTACGCACCCATCTTCGCAGCGAGATCCGTGCCCTGCAGCAGCGCCTTGGCATCACCACCATCATGGTGACCCACGATCAGGAAGAGGCGCTGACCATGGCCGACCGCATCGTGGTGATGGAGGGCGGCCGCATCGTACAGGTGGGCACCCCGCAGGAGATCTACCACCAGCCTGCCAGCCGTTTCGTGGCAAGCTTTGTCGGTACCATGAACTTCCTCGAGACCCTGGTGCTGAGCCCTAATCAGGTGCGCCTCAACGAACAACCGCTGACACTTGCCAATCGGGCCGCGGCCGGCAGCAAATTGCAGATGGCGATCCGCCCCGAGGCAATCACCCTGAGTGCGCCGAGCGAGCCCTATCTTGGTCAACATGGCGTTGAAGCAACCATCGATCAGGTTGAGTTTCTCGGCGCCGCCCAGCGCCTTATCTGCACCGCCGACACCTATCTGGGCCCGCAGCAGATCCTGGTGGAGCGCCCGACCCACGAGCTGCCCAGCCACGAACAGGGTGGCTGGCGCAGCGGCATGCGCTGCTCGCTGCACTGGCCCGCCGGAGCGATGCAGCTGTTTGAAGGAGATCGCCCATGACAGCCCCCTTTGCGACCTCCTCCCTGCTGCCACCATTGACAGCCCGCCATGACTCTCGCTGGCAGCGGCTCTGTCGCGGCTGGAGCCGGGATCAGCTGCTGCAACTGCTCCTGCTAGTGCTCGGCATCGCCCTGCTCACCGGCGGTCTGCTGTTGCCGCTGCTCACCATGCTGCAAAAGAGCCTGCAGGATGAGAACGGCCTCTGGGTGGGCCTTGCCAACTTCAGCGCCTACTTCGACTCCCCTCATCTGGGGCGCACCATCGGCAACACCCTCTGGCTCGGGGTGCTGATCACCGCGCTGGTGGTGACCATCGCCTTTGGCTACGCCTACGCCCTCACCCGCACCTGCATGCCGGGCAAGAGCCTGTTTCGCCTCATCGGTTTGATCCCGCTCCTGATGCCCTCCCTGTTGCCCGCTATCAGTCTGGTCTACTGGTTTGGCAGTCAGGGGATCGCCAAGGGGCTGCTCGGCGGCGAGAGCATCTACGGCCCCATCGGCATCGTCATCGGTCTGGGCTTCTGGTGCTTCCCCCACGCCCTGATGATCCTGATCACGGCGCTCGGCCAAAGCGATGCCCGCCTCTATGAAGCCTCCCGGGTGCTCGGCTGCAGCGGCTGGCGCACCTTTGTCACCGTCACCCTGCCTACCGCCCGTTATGGCCTGCTCAGCGCCGCCATCGCCGTCTTCACCCTCACCATCTGCGACTTCGGGGTGGCCAAGGTGATTGGCGGCCAGTACAGCGTGCTGGCCACCGACATCTACCGGCAGGTGATCGGGATGCAGAACTTCTCGCTGGGCGCCGTTGCCAGCGTCACCCTGCTGCTGCCGGCACTGTTGAGCTTTGCGCTGGAGCACAGAGTGCGCAGCAAGATGCAGGAGCAGAGCAGCACCAAGGCGGTGCCCTATCAGCCCAAACCCCATCGGCTGCGGGATCTGCTGGCGCTTGGCTGGTGTTCGCTCTGGGCCCTGCTGTTTCTGGCGCTGGTGGGGATGGCCGTTTACGGCTCGCTGGTACAGTTCTGGCCCTACAACCTCGCTCTGACGCTGGATCACTACGCCTTTGACAGCAACAGCGTCTACGGCTGGCAGCCCTTTACCAACACCTTGCAGCTGGGCCTCTATACCGCGCTGATCGGCACCGTGCTGGTGATGGTGCTGGCCTGGGCGCAGGAGAAGGGGCGCCACTTCGCGCCGCTGCGCCAGCTGCTGCATCTGCTTGCCATGCTGTCGCTGGCGGTGCCCGGCATGGTGCTGGGACTGGGTTACATCTTCTTTTTCAACGGCAATCCACTCTTTGGCAGCCTCTATGGCACTCTGCCGCTGATGGTGCTCTCCTGCGTCATTCACTACTACACCGTGGGTCATATGACGGCGCTGACCAGCCTCAAGCAACTGCCCAAGGAGCTGGAGCTGGTGGCCATCTCATTGCGCATTCCGCTCTGGAAGGCGTTCTGGCGAGTCACCCTGCCCGCCTCCCTGCCATCGCTCTTGGAGATCTTTATCTATCTGTTCGTCAACGCCATGACCACCACCTCGGCGGTGATCTTCCTCTATTCGAGCGACAGCGTGCTCGCCTCCATCGCCGTGCTCAATATGGAGGATTCCGGCGATACCGCCGCGGCCGCCGCCATGGCCACCCTGATCCTGCTGGCCGCCGCCACCGTCAAGCTGCTCCAGCTCTTTTTAAGCCGCGCCCTGCTGGATCGCACCCAGCGTTGGCGCCACCAATAACCTTATCGAGGAGTCATCATGTCCACTCTCCCCTTCTGGCTAGCCGAAGCGCTCGCCGCCGAACAACCCGCGCCGCCCACGCCCCTGGTCGGCAACCACGAGGCCGATGTCTGCATCGTCGGTGGCGGCTTTACCGGGCTGTGGAGCGCCATCGCCCTTAAACAGGCCGAGCCCCACCTGCACGTCATAGTGCTGGAAAAAGATCGCTGCGGCAGCGGCGCCTCCGGGCGCAACGGCGGCTGCCTGCTCACCTGGTCGGCCAAATACCTGACGTTAAAGCGCCTCTTCGGCGAGCAGCAAGCGGCCTGGCTGGTGCAGCGCTCCGAGCAGGCGGTACACGAGATCGCCCGCTTCTGCGAAACGCACAACATAGAGGCACAGCTGAGGGTCGAGGGCACCTGCTACACCGCCACCAGCGAGGCGCAGCGCGGCCTGATGGAGCCGGTATTGCGGGAACTCAAGCGAGCCGACCTCAACCAGTGGCAGGCGATTGCAGAGGGTGAAGTGGCAAGCCAGAGCGGCTCCCACGTCCATCTGGAGGGGCTCTACAGCCCTCACGCCGGTTCGGTACAACCGGCGCTCTTGGTGCGTGGCCTGCTGCGGGTGGCGCGGGAGCTGGGGGTCGAGGTTTATGAACACTCTCCCATGCAGCGCCTTGAGGCGGGCCAGCCTGCACGGGTGCAAACGCCGCAAGGTGAGGTGCGTGCCCGCAAGGTGGTGCTGGCCCTCAACAGCGCCATGGTGCAGCACTTTCGCGAGTTTCGCCGCAGTATCGTGCTGGTCTCCTCCGATATGGTGATAACCGACCCCGCGCCGGATGCCCTTGCCGCCCAGCAGCTTGCGCACGGCCGCTCCGTGGTGGATGGCCGCACCTTTGTGCATTACTACCGCTCCACCCCGCAAGGGCGGCTGATGCTGGGCAAGGGGGGCAACATCTTCGCCTTTGCCAACCGCCATCTGGCCGAGTTTGATGCACCGAGCCGTTATCTTGCCCCCCTCACCCACACCCTGCGCCGCTTCTTTCCGGCGCTTAAAGAGGTGCCCATCGCCGCCAGCTGGTGCGGCGCCTCCGACCGCTCGGTAGATGGCCTCCCCTTCTTCGGCCACTGGCGAGGGCAGCCCAATATCGTCTATGGCCTCGGCTATTCCGGCAACGGGGTGGCCCAGAGCTGGATCGGCGGCCAGATCCTGGCGGCTTTGGTGCGCGATGAAGTGCGGGAGGAGGACAAGCCGTGGCGCGACTGCGCGCTGGTCAGCGGCCCGCGCGGCTATTTTCCGCCAGAGCCATTCCGCTGGCTGGGGGCCATGGCGGTGCGCAACGCCATCCGGCGCAAGGAGCGGGCGGAAGATGAAAACCGCCCGGTGGCCTGGTATGACAAACAGCTGGCCAAACTTGCCGATGCGGCGGGCAAGGCGGATAAATAAGTTATTTCTCTTAACCTTGATATTGCGCCAGGCTCTAACGCTTGGCCTCTCAGGCGACCTCATCGTGGACGAGTTATCCACATCTTCATCGGCAATCATCCATAACAATGTGCTGACCCGAAGGTCAGCACATATATTGTTACAACTCTAATTAAAAATTCACAGCGGCGTTAAATCTAATATCCCAGAGGTCAAGGTCCTGACGCCCGATACTGTAATAACCGGTGATAACTTCAAAACGCTGATGACGCTGAGGGGCTACCGCCAGTGCAATCCGTGCAGATCCACTCCACGGGGTCGTACTTTCCATTGTCAGATTTTCATTCAGGATCTGACCATCATTGGGACGCTCAATATCATAACGAACCCCAAGACGCAGGGCCGGTATAATTTGAACACCATCGGTTGTGGTGAAAATACGACTGATATCCCCTGATGCTTCACTGGTGGCATATTCAAAAGAGTTTTCATTAACCCGCAATGTCACGTTATAAATCTGGTTTGCATAAGGCAATGAGCCTGTGTAATCAAACGCATCGGATTTATTGTGACTGTAAAAGAGGGCAAGCTTGGGCCGCAGCAGATACTCACCAACGTCGTAGCCACCGGTAAGGTTGGCTGAGATCAACCTGGTCGTTGTCTTGAAACTCCCTTTAAGTACATCGAGTTCGGTATCGTTATCAGTTCGTCCCCATGCAGCCCAGCTATCCAGCAGCCAGTGCGTATCTAGCCTATAGCCGCCATATGGCCCAACAAAGAAGCTGTCCCCCTCATTTCGTACCGAACTGCCAAACGTGCCAAGAGAGGTTTTGCTATTGGCAAATGCAATACCGCCCAGCCCGTCTTTACCAAGGGATCTGTGTATACCGATCAAAAAGCTGTTGGCATGTCCGGATGTGTCTATCTCGTTACGATCATCGGAGACTCCGGTATGGCGTACATCAGCCCATACCTGCCACAACCCCTTTTGACTGGCAATATCTTCAAATTGGTCAAGCCCGACAACGACACGATCTGAAATACTGAGGGAGCCGCTCAAATAGCCCATCAAGGCATCTGCACTGATACTGGTCACAATATTGCGGATCGGGTCACTCCCACCACCGGTGCCACCACCACTACCACCATTGCTGCCATCCCCACCGCCGGTTCCGCCACCAGTGCCACCATTGCTGCCGCCACCACCGCCGGTTCCGCCACCAGTGCCACCGTTACTGTCTCCCCCATCGATCGGGGGAATATTTGGAAATACCGGATTGGTCTGGTTTCTCGAATCGAGGAAGCAGTTGAAAGAACCATCCGCATTGAGGAGATCCAGTTTGTGAGTCCCGTTAAGGTCATCAAGTACTACAGGTGAGACACTCAAGTGCAACGACGCGCGGTTTGCATTCCAACTATCGATTTCAGATACCCCGGGAGCAGAGAGGCGAAAATTACCCCCGGAACCGGGACTTGAAAGCCATAGTGATACCGAATTGTCAGCCGAACGCCCAAGAAACTCTAGATGCTGCCCCGGTTGCCTGTTCGGGCAATCCGCCGCCCATGCTGTTGGCAAGCAGATACTGGTAAGGCAGCCAATTCCCAAAATACGTGAAATCATTATGTCCTCCTGACACTAGGTTATCTCACTGACATCCTTGCATGACTTTTAGCATTCCCCACAAACAGGTCACTCGATGCAATGGGTAAAGGAACAAATCAATCTGACAAGTTCAAATCGCAGACTATTTTAGTATCCACACTGTTTCTGGTCTCCTGTAATAAAATTCGTTTAGCGCCTGAATCGCGATGATTGATTAAATCAAACCACTTTAAAACCCATAAAAAATGCCGCCCATCGGGCGGCACTTTTATTAGAGATAACGGCTAACAGGAATTACCAACCGGTCACTTCGCGCAGGGCCTTGCCGATATCGGCCAGGGAACGGACGGTTTTCACGCCAGCATCTTCCAGCGCGGCAAACTTCTCGGCGGCGGTACCCTTGCCACCGGAGATAATGGCGCCAGCGTGGCCCATCCGCTTGCCGGGAGGTGCGGTAACACCGGCGATATAGGAGACCACCGGCTTGGTGACGTGGGCCTTGATATAGGCGGCCGCGTCTTCCTCGGCGTTGCCGCCGATCTCGCCGATCATCACGATCGCTTCGGTCTGCGGGTCGTTCTGGAACATCTCCAGAATGTCGATAAAGTTGGAACCCGGGATGGGGTCGCCACCGATACCGACGCAGGTGGACTGGCCAAAACCCTCGTCAGTGGTCTGCTTGACCGCTTCGTAGGTCAGGGTGCCGGAGCGGGAGACGATGCCCACCTTGCCCGGCTTGTGAATGTGGCCCGGCATGATGCCGATCTTGCACTCACCCGGGGTGATCACACCCGGGCAGTTGGGGCCGATCATCCGCACGCCGGTCTCTTGCAGCTTCACTTTGACATCCAGCATATCCAGCGTCGGGATGCCTTCGGTGATGGTGACGATGAGCTTGATGCCCGCGTCGATCGCTTCCAGGATGGCATCCTTGCAGAACGGCGCCGGCACATAGATGACGGAGGCGGTGGCGCCGGTCGCTTCGACCGCGTCACGGACGGTGTTGAACACCGGCAGGCCCAGATGGGTGGTGCCACCCTTGCCTGGGGAGACGCCGCCCACCAGCTGGGTGCCATAGGAGAGCGCCTGCTCGGAGTGGAAAGTACCCTGACCGCCGGTAAAGCCCTGGCAGATGACTCGGGTGTCCTTGTTGATCAGTACGCTCATCAGTTGGCCTCCGCTGCTTTGACGACTTGCTGCGCGGCATCGGTCAGACTCTTGGCCGCAATGATGTTGAGGCCGCTCTCGGCCAGCTTGATACCACCCAGCTCGGCGTTGTTGCCTTCCAGACGGACCACGACGGGCACCTTGACCCCCACTTCCTTGACCGCACCGATAATGCCTTCCGCGATCATGTCGCAGCGCACGATGCCGCCGAAGATGTTGACCAGCACCGCTTTGACGTTGCTGTCGGAGAGGATGATCTTGAACGCCTCGGTTACGCGCTCCTTGGTGGCGCCACCGCCGACGTCAAGGAAGTTGGCCGGTTTGCCGCCGTGCAGGTTGACGATGTCCATGGTGCCCATGGCCAGACCAGCGCCGTTGACCATGCAGCCGATGTTGCCATCGAGGGCCACATAGTTGA
The DNA here is from genome assembly GCF_963862045.1 of Aeromonas sp. 159. NCBI lineage: Bacteria > Pseudomonadati > Pseudomonadota > Gammaproteobacteria > Aeromonadales > Aeromonadaceae > Aeromonas > Aeromonas sp. 159. Next base: position 9,868 of record NZ_CAWLMI010000049.1, read on the forward strand.
GCTCCCACTGGGCGGCGTGCGCTTCGCGGGGATCATCTTGTGACGGGTCGTGCATCTCGCGCAGCTTGGGCTGACGATACAGTGCGTTGGCGTCGATGTTGATCTTGCCATCCAGGCAGTGCAGGTTGCCCTGCGCGGTGATCACCAGCGGGTTGATCTCCAGCAGCGCGAAATCGCAATCCAGGAACATCTGGCCCAGACCCATGAAGATCTTGGTGAACTGTTTGATCTGATCGCCGACCAGACCCAGTTTGAAGGCCAGTTCGCGGGCCTGATAGGCCTGCGGACCCACCAGCGGATCGATAGCCGCCTTGTGGATCAGATGGGGGGTTTCGTGGGCGATCTTCTCGATATCCACGCCACCTTCGGTCGAGGCCATGAAGACCACGCGACGGGAGCCACGGTCAACCACGGCGCCCAAGTAGAGCTCTTTGGCGATGTCGGTGCAAGATTCCACCAGGATCTTGGTGACAGGCTGGCCGTTGGCATCGGTCTGGTAGGTCACCAGATTTTTGCCAAGCCAGTTTTGGGCAAAAGCACGGATCTCGTCCTTGCTCTTGGCCACTTTCACCCCGCCCGCTTTACCGCGGCCACCGGCGTGTACCTGGCATTTGACGACCCAGGTATTGCCGCCAATCTTGTCGGCCGCTTCGGCCGCTTCTTGTGGGGTAGCACAGGCATAACCTTCGGAGACCGGCAGGCCATACTCGGCAAACAGCTGTTTTGCCTGATATTCATGCAGATTCATAGATGCTCTATCCGTGTTGTAGGTATTTCCGTCCGGGGCTGGTGTTTCTCAATCCCCTGTGAATGGGGGCCTGGGCGGCCCCTCGTTATCTTTCAATCGCTCGGGTATTACTCAAACGTCCAGCAGCACATCCGGCTCGGGGCGCAAACCCCTTGCCCGGGTGCCACAGGCTTAGACGTCCAGCAACAGACGGGTCGGGTCTTCCAGCAGCTCCTTGACGGAGACCAGGAAGCCTACCGATTCGCGTCCGTCGATGAGACGGTGATCGTAGGAGAGCGCCAGATACATCATCGGCAGGATCTCGACCTTGCCGTCAACGGCCATCGGGCGATCCTGGATCTTGTGCATGCCAAGAATGGCGCTCTGGGGCGGGTTGATGATCGGGGTAGACATCAGGGAACCGAACACGCCACCGTTGGTGATGGTGAAGTTGCCGCCAGTCAGTTCATCCACGGTAAGCTTGCCGTCACGGCCCTTGCCCGCCAGATCCTTGATGGCCTTCTCGATGTCCGCCAGGCTCATGTTGTCGCAGTCGCGCAGCACCGGCGTCACCAGACCTCGGGGGGTAGAGACGGCGATGCTGACGTCAAAGTAGTTGTGATAAACCACGTCATCACCATCGAGCGCCGCGTTCACTTCCGGATAGCGCTTGAGGGACTCCACTACCGCCTTCACGTAGAAGGACATAAAGCCGAGCTTGATGCCGTGCTTCTTCTCGAAGATCTCGCCGTACTTCTTGCGCAGATCCATGATGGGCTTCATGTTGACCTCGTTGAAGGTGGTCAGCATGGCGGTGGTGTTTTTCGCTTCCAGCAGACGCTCGGCAATGCGCTTGCGCAGACGGGTCATCGGTACCCGCTTGTCGGTGCGACCACCCAGCGGGGCAACCTTGGCTGCCGGGGCTGCAGTTGCAACCGGTGCGGCTGCCGCAGGCTGGCTCTTGGCCTTGATGAAGGCTTCCACATCATCCTTGGTGATGCGACCACCCTTGCCGGTACCGGTCAGCTTGGTCACGTCGATGTCGTGCTCGCCAATCAGGCGGCGCACCGAGGGGCTCAAGCCATCGGCACCATCATCGGCCACCGCTTCAGCGGGTTTCTCTTTGGTCTCTTCACCGGCCACCGGGGCGGCGGTGAGGATGGCAATCAGTTGACGGGACAACACAGTCGCCCCTTCCCCTTGCAGAATATCCCCCAGCACACCGGCTTGCGGTGCCGGCACTTCCAGCACCACCTTGTCGGTCTCGATGTCGACCAGCACTTCGTCACGGGCGACCAGATCGCCCGGTTTTTTGTGCCAGGTGGCGATAGTGGCATCCGCCACTGATTCCGGCAGATCCGGTACCTTGATTTCGATAGTCATCCAATCAGTTCCTTTTTACTTCTATGCCAGAGGCTTTACAGGGTAAGGGCATCTTCCACCAAGGCTTTTTGCTGCTTGGCGTGGACAGACATGTAACCGACGGCCGGTGAGGCTGACGCGGGGCGACCGGCATAACGCAGGGTGGCTCCGGCTGGCAGCACGCCATCGTAGTGGTGACGGGTGCAGTACCAGGCGCCCTGGTTCTGCGGCTCTTCCTGACACCAGACAAAGTCGGTGACGTGGCTGTAATCGGCCAGAATGGCGCGCACTTCCTCTTCCGGGAAGGGGTAGAGCTGCTCAATTCGCACCAGTGCCACATCTTGCTGCTCGGCCTTGCGACGGGCATCGAGCAGGTCGTAGTAGACCTTGCCGGAGCAGAAGACCACCCGCTTGACCGCTTTCGGATCCAGCGCATCGATCTCGCCGATGGCGTTCTGGAAGGTACCTTCCGCCAGCTCTTCAAGCTTGCTCACCGCCAGCGGGTGGCGCAGCAGGGATTTGGGCGTCATGACGATCAGCGGACGGCGCATCGGACGCACTACCTGACGACGCAGCATATGGAACACCTGCGCCGGGGTAGAGGGCACGCACACCTGCATGTTGTGCTGGGCACACATCTGCAGATAACGCTCCAGACGAGCGGAGGAGTGCTCCGGCCCCTGCCCCTCGTAACCGTGCGGCAGCAGCATGGTCAGGCCGCACATCCGGCCCCACTTCTGCTCACCGGAGGAGAGGAACTGATCCACCACTACCTGGGCACAGTTGGCGAAGTCGCCGAACTGGGCTTCCCAGATGGTGAGGCCTGCCGGCTCGGCGCTGGCGTAACCATATTCAAAGGCTAGTACCGCGTTCTCGGTCAGCACAGAGTCATACACCTCGAACGGGCCCTGCTCGTCGTGCAGGTTGCACAGCGGGGTGTAGGTGCTGGCATCGGTCTGGCTGTGCAGCACGGCGTGGCGGTGGAAGAAGGTGCCACGGCCGGAGTCTTCACCGGTAAAGCGGATGCGGGACCCCTTATCCACCAGAGTGGCGTAGGCCAGGGTTTCAGCAAAGCCCCAATCCACCAGCTTCTCGCCGGCGGCCATCAGACGGCGGTCTTCGTAAATCTTCTCGACCTGACGCTGCAGCACGTGAGTCGCCGGATACTGGCTCACCCGCTCGCCGAGGCTCTTGAGGTGATCCATCGGCACGGCACTCTCATAGGCCATGTTCCAGTCGTGGCCCAGATAAGGGGTCCAGTCGACGGAGTGCAGCTCCATCGGCCGCCACTCCTTGCTCACCCGCTCGCCGCGATCCAGCGCTTCGCGATACTCGTTGACCAGTTCGGTCGCCCGCTCCTGGGCGAAGCTCCCCTCGGCCACCAGCTGATCGGCGTAGATCTTGCGCGGGGTCGGGTGCTGCTTGATCTTCTGGTACATCAAAGGCTGGGTGGCGCTCGGCTCATCCGCTTCGTTGTGACCGTGACGACGGTAGCAGACTAGCTCGATCACCACGTCGCGTTTGAAGGTATTGCGGTAATCCAGTGCAATCTGGGTCACCAGCACCACGGCTTCCGGGTCATCCCCGTTGACGTGCAGCACCGGCGCCTGCACCGCCTTGGCGATGTCGGTGCAATATTCGGTGGAGCGCAGGTCACGGATATAGGAGGTGGTGAAACCGACCTGGTTGTTGATGACGATGCGCACCGTCCCGCCGACACCATAGGCGCGGGTCTGGGACATGTTGAAGGTCTCGGCCACCACGCCCTGACCGGCCATGGCCGAGTCACCGTGAATGGTGATGGGCAGCACACTGGAACCATCCTTGTCACCACGACGATCCATACGGGCACGGACCGAGCCGATGACCACAGGGTTGACAATCTCGAGGTGAGAGGGGTTGAACGCCAGCGCCAAGTGGACGTTGCCACCCGGGGTGGCGAAGTCGGAGGAGAAGCCCATGTGGTACTTCACATCACCGGTACCCCAGGATTCGCCATGCTTGCCGGCAAACTCGTCGAACAGATCCTGAGCGCGCTTGCCCAGCACGTTGATCAGCACGTTGAGGCGACCGCGGTGGGCCATACCGATAACGGCCTCTTTGCAGCCCTGCTCACCGGCGCGACGGATCAGCTCCTTGAGCATGGGGATCATGGCGTCGCCACCTTCCAGCGAGAAGCGCTTGGCTCCCGGGAACTTGGCGCCCAGATATTTCTCCAACCCTTCGGCGGCGGTCAGGCTCTCGAGGAAACGGGTCTTCTCTTCGAGGGTGTAACTCCCCTTCCCTTCAATGGATTCGAGACGCTGTTGCAGCCAGCGCTTCTCTTCCGTGGAGGTGAGGTGCATGTAGTCGGCGCCGATGGAGCCGCAATAGGTCTTCTTCAGCGAGGCGTAGAGGTCGGAGAGCACCATGGTCTCACGACCGATGGCGTAGGAGCCCACATTGAAGGTGGCCTCCATATCTGCGCCCTGCAGGTTGTGGAACGCAGGATCCAGTTCGGCAACGGTTTCACGCTGCCACAGGCCCAGCGGGTCCAGATTGGCATTCTGGTGACCACGGAAACGGAAGGCGTTGATCAGCTGCAATACCCGCACCTGCTTGGCATCCACTTGCGGATCGGAGACGGGGGCACTGTAGCGAGAGGGATCCTTGGCCAGACGACGGAAATAATCGCGGACCTGGGAGTGGGGTTGTTCAACCGCATGGCCATTGACCTGGGGCAGCTCGCTAAACAGGCTGCGCCACTCGTCGGACACGGAGTCAGGATTTTCCAGGAAGGATTCGTACAAATCCTCGATATAGCTTGCATTCGCACCAGCCAGGTGAGATGACTCCAACCAGGCCTTCATCACGCCGTTATGCATTTCTATCCCTTGTACTTCTTGTTACTGCTGCGCAGCTTGTAGGGGTCAAATAGCCATCCTGCCACGGGTCGGATGGCTATCCAGAGGTCGGGCCAGCACCTGGCCGGCCCTGATACTAAACAGCCCGATTGAGCAACATCGACTTGATCTGGCCAATCGCCTTGGTCGGATTCAAGCCTTTCGGACAGACGTTCACGCAGTTCATGATGCCATGGCAGCGGAACACGCTGAATGCGTCGTCCAGATTCCCCAGTCGTTCGGTGGTCGCGGTGTCGCGGCTGTCAGCCAGCCAGCGGTAGGCGGCGAGCAGCCCGGCCGGGCCGATGAACTTGTCGGGATTCCACCAGAAGGAGGGGCACGAAGTGGAGCAGCAGGCACAGAGAATGCACTCGTACAGGCCGTCAAGCTTGGCGCGCTCTTCGGGGGATTGCAGGTGCTCACGCACCGGCGGCAACTTGTCATCATTGATGAGGAAGGGTTTGACCTTCTCCCACTGGGTGTAGAACTGGGTCATGTCGATCACCAGATCACGGATCACCGGCAGGCCGGGCAAGGGACGGATAACGACGTTATTGCCCTTCTTCAGCAGGTCGGAGAGCGGGGTGATACAGGCAAGACCGTTCTTGCCATTCATGTTGAGACCATCTGATCCACAGACCCCTTCGCGGCAAGAGCGGCGGAAGGCGAGCGTGGGATCCAGCTCTTTCAACTGGATCAGTGCGTCGAGCACCATCATGTCGGAACCTTCAGGAATATCAAGACGATATTCCTTCATATGGGGGACGTTATCAACATCCGGATTGTATCTGTAGACAGAGAATGTGACGTTCATAGGGCTGGCTCCGCAATCAGTAAGTCCGGACCTTGGGCGGGAACGCCTCACGGGTCTTGGGTGACATGTTGACAGCGCGACGGGTCATGGACTCGGTGTCCGGATGATAGAGGCTGTGGCACAGCCAGTTCTCATCGTCGCGATCCGGGAAGTCGAAGCGGCAGTGAGCACCGCGACTCTCGGTACGGAAGTTGGCGGCAACCGCCGTGGCAAACGCCGTCTCCATCAGGTTGTCCAGCTCCAGGCACTCGATGCGCTGGGTGTTGAACTCTTTGGAGGTGTCATCCAGACGGGCTGACTTGAGGCGCTCGCGGATAACCTTGAGTTCGGCCAGCCCTTCTGCCATCGCCGCACCTTCGCGGAACACCGAGAAGTTGTTCTGCATGCAGCGCTGCAGGTCTTTGCGGATCTGCACCGGGTCTTCCCCGTCACGGCAATTTTCCCAGCGGTTGAAGCGGGACAATGCGGCATCCAGATCCGACTCGGAAGCATCACGGCCGTGATCCATCTCGCCCAGGGTGTTGACCAGATGCATGCCGGCAGCGCGGCCGAAGACCACCAGATCCAGCAGGGAGTTGCCACCCAGACGGTTGGCACCGTGTACGGAGACGCAGGCAATCTCGCCCACCGCAAACAGACCGACCACCGGCACGTCGTTGCCGTTCTTGTCCTGGGTCAGGCACTGGCCATTCACGTTGGTCGGCACGCCGCCCATCATGTAGTGGCAGGTCGGGATGATCGGGATCGGCTCTTTGACCGGATCCACGTGGGCGAAGGTGCGAGAGAGCTCGCAGATCCCCGGCAGACGGGATTCCAGCACCTCTTTGCCGAGGTGATCCAGCTTGAGCTTGATGTGCGGACCCCAGGGACCATCGCAGCCACGGCCTTCGCGGATCTCGATCATGATGGAGCGGGCAACCACGTCGCGACCGGCCAAGTCCTTGGCGTTTGGCGCGTAACGCTCCATGAAGCGCTCGCCATCTTTATTGAGCAGATAGCCGCCTTCACCACGGCAGCCTTCGGTTACCAGCACCCCTGCCCCGGCGATACCGGTCGGGTGGAACTGCCACATCTCCATGTCCTGCACGCCGACGCCGGCACGCAGCGCCATACCGACACCGTCACCTGTATTGATGTGGGCATTGGTGGTGGACTGGTAGATACGACCGGCACCGCCAGTCGCCAGCACAGTGGCCTTGGCCTTGAAGTAGACCACTTCACCGCTCTCCATATCGATGGCGGTACAACCCACCACATGGCCATCCTGGTTTTTCACCAGATCCAGCGCATACCACTCGGAGAAAACGGTGGTCTTGTTCTTGACGTTCTGTTGGTAAAGGGTGTGCAGCAGGGCGTGACCGGTACGGTCGGCGGCCGCTGCGGTACGAGCAGCCTGCTCGCCACCGAAATTCTTGGACTGACCACCAAACGGACGCTGGTAGACAGACCCGTTATCGAAACGGGAGAAGGGCAGCCCCATGTTCTCCAGCTCATAGATAGCCTCGGGACCGGTTTTGCACATGTACTCGATGGCTTCCTGATCACCGATGTAATCGGAACCTTTTACCGTGTCATACATATGCCACTGCCAGTTGTCATCGTGGGCATTGCCCAGCGCAACCGTGATCCCGCCCTGGGCGGAGACAGTGTGAGAACGGGTTGGAAAAACCTTGGACAACAGAGCGCAGCTCTTGCCGGACTGGGCAATCTGCAGCGCGGCGCGCATACCGGCACCACCGGCACCAATCACCACCGCATCAAATTCACGAGTTGGAATAGTCACCTTACACACCCCACAGCACGACGAAACCCGTCATCAGATAGACAAACAGCACCACGACCAGGGCAAATTGCAGCGCCCCGCGCAGCCCTACCGGCTTGATATAGTCAGTCAGCACCTGCCACAGACCAATCCAGGCGTGGATCAGTACGCAGAGCAGGGTCAACAGGGTGAATACTTTGGTGAATGTTTTGGCGAAGAAGCCTGCCCACACCTCGTAGGTGATGTCGTTGAACGCGACAAAGCCCACCAGATAGAGGACATAACAGGTCATGATGAGGGCGGTGGCGCGGATCAGGATGTAATCATGAACGCCGCTGCGCCCGAAGGTTGCAGAATTGGTTACCATACAAGCACTCCCGCCAATACAGCCAGGATCGCGGTGATCACGAAGGCCACGCGGGCGCTCTGATTGCCGGATTCCAGCTCTTCCCAATAGCCCATATCCATGACCAGATGACGCAAGCCGCCCACAATGTGGTATGCCAGCGCAGTCAGGATCCCCCACAGCACGAGTTTGACCAGGAAGTTGTCCATGATGGCAACCACGGTTTCAAACCCTTCGGGAGAGGCGAGTGAAGTACCAAGCATCCACAGCAAGATGCCCAGTGCAACAAAGGTAATGACCCCTGAAACACGGTGCAGGATGGATGCAATGGCAGTGACAGGAAAGCTGATCGTCTGTAGGTCGAGGTTGACCGGTCTCTGTTTGTTTTTCACGCTTGCCCACTCAGCTCCATTGAGCACGTTAGTTATTGTTTTAACTCACACTTGAGGGCACGGAATGGTGATTGTTGGTTTTTTGTTACCAAAACACTCTGAAAAAGCCAAAACGCGAGTTTTCGGTTTCACATCAGGCTTTGCCAAAGCGTTTCAAACACCCGCAGCCATGACCCACGTGGCGCAGTATATCGGCGGCCTTAACCGAAGACAATCAATTAGCTACAAAGAAAACACAAAACCGCAAACTCGATCGCATATTTAATTTAACATTTCATTAATGCCATTAATGGGGTTCCAGCAAAATTGACATTGATAAGGAACTCTGTTTCAAATAAGGCGCTCCAGCCACTTCGGTATGGGTAACAACCTTTGCCAGCGTCATAAAAGTCGTAATAGAGTAGGACTGGAACCAAATTATAAAGAGCAAAGGAGACGTGCTATGGCTGATAAGATAGCCACCCTACACCTGCCCGGAAAAGATCCGGTCGAACTGCCGATCCTCTCCGGCACCATCGGCCCGGATGTCATCGATGTCAGAAAATTGGGATCACAGGGGTATTTCACCTTTGACCCCGGTTTTATGGCGACCGGTTCTTGCAAATCTGCCATTACCTACATTGACGGGGATCAGGGTGTCTTGCTGCACCGTGGTTACCCCATCGCCCAGTTGGCCACCCAGGCCACCTATCTGGAAGTCTGCTATATCCTGCTGTACGGCGAAGCGCCCACCAAGGCGCAATATGCCGAATTCGAACGCCTGGTCACCCGCCACACCATGGTGCACGAGCAGATCGCCTTCTTCTTCCGCGGCTTCCGTCGCGACTCCCACCCCATGGCCATCATGTGCGGTGTAGTCAGCGCCCTCTCCGCCTTCTATCACGATGCCCTCGACATCAACAACGAGCAGCATCGCGAGATCTGTGCCTTCCGTCTGCTCTCCAAGATGCCGACTCTGGCCGCCATGTGTTACAAGTACTCCATCGGCCAGCCGTTCATGCAGCCGCGTAACGCCCTCTCCTATGCCGGTAACTTCCTGCACATGATGTTTGGCGTGCCGACCGAAGAGTACAAGGTCAACCCCATCGTTGAACGTGCCATGGATCGTATCTTTACCCTCCATGCGGATCACGAGCAGAACGCCTCCACCTCCACCGTTCGTCTGGCTGGCTCCTCCGGTGCCAACCCGTTCGCCTGTATCGCCGCGGGGATCGCCTCCCTGTGGGGACCGGCCCACGGTGGTGCCAACGAAGCCTGCCTGCGCATGCTGGAAGAGATCGGCTCGGTGGATCGCATCCCCGAGTACATCGCCAAGGCCAAGGACAAGAATGATCCGTTCCGTCTGATGGGCTTTGGTCACCGCGTCTACAAGAACCACGACCCCCGTGCCACTGTGATGCGCGAAACCTGCCACGAAGTACTGACCGAGCTGCAGATCAAGGATCCGCTGCTGGATGTGGCCATGGAGCTGGAGCGTATTGCGCTCTCCGACCCCTACTTCGTCGAGAAGAAACTCTACCCGAACGTGGACTTCTACTCCGGCATCATCATGAAGGCGATCGGCATCCCGATGAGCATGTTCACCGTGATCTTCGCCATCTCCCGCACTATCGGCTGGATTGCGCACTGGAACGAGTTCCACTCAGACCCGGACAGCAAGATTGGTCGCCCACGCCAGCTCTACGTGGGTCACCCGTTGCGCGAGTTCACTCCGCTCGAGCAGCGCTAACCACTGCGCTGATATGGTTTGTTACAAAGGCGGTCATTGACCGCCTTTTTGTTTGCCGCTCTAATGCCCCCTTTCGCGTTAAGGAGTCCATTATGAAACCACTGTTTATCAGCGCAGCCTTGCTGCTGACCGCCTGCCAGAGCGCCCCCGCATCGTCACAGGGGGAGACCCTCTATATCAACAGCCAGCTGGTCGATTGCGTCGGAGTTGGCCCGATGCAGTGCATGCAGGTTCGCAGTGATGAGCAGCAGCCCTGGACGCTGTTCTACCAGAATATTGAAGGTTTCCAGTTCGAGCCTGGCTATCGCTACCAGCTCACTGTCAGCAAGGAGCAGCTCACCGATGTGCCGGCCGATGCCCCCTCCGTGCGCTATCAGCTGATCAAGGTGGTGAACAAGGTCGCCAGCAAGTAACAAACACGATCAAAAAACGGGGGATGGCTGATGCCATCCCCCGTTGGTTTATGGGTACTGCGCCTCATCAGGCTGGCGCCAGCGCCATATGCAGCAACGGATAGGGCTTGCCCTGACCATCCAGCGGCGAGCGACCCGTCACGGTGAATCCCATCTTCAGATAGAAGCCCACCGCCTGTTCGTTCTGCTCGTTGACGTCAACCTGCGTCGCGCCGCCCTGGCTGATGGCATGGGCCACCAGCAAACGCCCCACGCCACTACCGCGCGCCCCGGGAGCCACAAACAGCATCTCCAGCTTGCCCTCGTACACTCCGCTAAAACCCGTAATCTGCCCCTCTTTTGTGCGGGTACTGTGCAGTGTCACCGCATCGAAGTAGTGTTCCAGAATAAGCGGTTTAAGCGCGAGGATCTCGGCCTCGGGCAGGAAGTGGTGGGTCGCCCGCACAGAGGCCTCCCACAGATCGATCAGGGCCGGATAATCGGCCCGGGATACAGGAACAATCGTCATGAAATGACTCGATATGATAACCAGCGGGAAGAGACACCTTCCCGCTGGCAACGGTGATTAGCGCGCCTGCACCGCCTGCAGCAGCACCGACATATCAGCACCAAAGTGGCGGCTGCGGATCGCTTCGCGAATATCCGCTTCGCTATAACGGCTGCCCGGATAGACCACCACGCAGGAAGTGTCGCCCGGTTTGAGGAAGTGGGTCTCACCAAACGGGGTATAGCGAGTGGCACCGATACTGATGAGCGCATGAGGAGGATGTCCCGCCTGTGCCAGCAGTCCCTGAATGTGCTCCGCCGGCCCCTCATCCTGCTGATGATTGAACTTGTCGATAGCCCAGTCGAGCAGCTTGCCATGGAAGTAGCTGTAGTCGATGGCGGCGCTGTCTACCCCGTAAGCGTGCAGCTCACCATCCCGCTCCAGATAGCAGGCGATGCGATAGTCATCGAGCTCGCAACCGGCGGCAAAACCGGAAAGCGGCAGCAGCTTGTCCGCCAGCCCCTTGCTCTCTTCGCCCCAGTTCTTTTTCTCGCTGATCTTCTTGGCGTTGGGACGACGGATGGAGCAGTCGTTATAGGCGCCAAAGGCACGGGGATGGATCGCCACCACCTGCTTGCCGGCATACTCCAGCTCGCACCAGAGGGCCACTTCCGGCTCAATCTGCACCTTCTCGTCACCGCTGACCGCCGCTTCCGGCAGAAAGATGGCGTTATTGCTCAGCGGAAAGACCCCTAGCTGACCCGGATGACCCGGCACGAAAAAGGGAAACAGCACCTTGGGCGCCGTGGTATCGCGCACGACTACCGCTACGAAGTCCGATGCTTCACCCGCCTGCTCCAGATGACCGGCGAAATTGCCCGCTACCCCGAGTCCGATAAACTTGCTCTCTGCTGTCACTTGCATCTTGCTCACCTGCATCTTGCCAACGCAAGGTAGCAGGCTCGTCGCCCACTACCGCTAAAGTGGCAAGATTAAACCACAAGGACCCCGCCTTCGCCCAGTCCGGCCCTGTCGTGATGTGCGCCAGTCCGCTTTTTTAGGGACGAGAAGGCTGTGGCGAACCAGCCATTGCGCACTCATTCAGCTACGCGGTCACCGCGCTGGAAACAGTGCGTTTCCGGCATCTCCCCTCTTTCTCCTTGGGACTCAACTTCATCTTTGTTAGGCTGCCTGCCACACAGGCTCACAGAGGGATCTTCTTGATGTCACAGGCGCACTTTCAGGGCCGCTTCGAAGTCGAGTTCAAATATCAGCTGACGGATCGCCCCGCCTTCCTCAAGGCACTGCTCGCCCTCAATCCGGAGATCATGCTGGAGGATAATCTGGAGCAGGATCGCTACTTCGACACCCCGGACGATGCCCTTGCCCAGGCTGGCAAAAGTCTGGCTATCCGCACCATGCAGCCCTCCGGCATCCAGCTCTGGATCGTCAAGGGGCCCGAGACGGATCGCTGCGAGGCGGTCGCTATCAATGATGCGGACAAGGCCGTCAGCATGCTCTTGACCATGAACTACCGGCAGATTCTCGTGATCACCAAAAGGCGCAGCATCTACTTCATTGGCCCGTTTCACGTCACCCTGGATCATCTGGCCGGGATTGGCGACTTCGCCGAGCTCGCCATCATGACCGATGACGAGGAACGCCTCCCTGCGTTTCGCCAGCAACTGCTCGCGCTGGCAGATCAGTTGGGACTTTCTCCCGATGCGCAGGAGCCTCGCTCCTACCGCACCCTGCACATGCAGGCAATACACACCACACAACCAGAGGATGCAACTCAATGATCGACAAACTCGCTTGGCTCACCTTTAAAGATCAGCAGCTGCTCTGCGCCCGCTCCCACGGCAAGGACATCTATTACATCCCAGGCGGCAAGCGGGAACCGGGGGAGAGCGACGAGGCGGCGCTGATCCGCGAGATTGAGGAGGAGCTGGCTGTCACCCTGCAGCCCGATACCCTGCGCTTTGTCTGCGAGTTCAGCGCTCAGGCCGATGGCAAGCCGGCAGGAGTCGAGGTTCGACTGCGCTGCTACACCGGCGAAGCGAGCGGCACCCCGATCGCCTCGGCAGAAATTGCCGAGCTGCGCTGGCTCGACAGCTCTCACCTCGATGAGCTCTCCCCCGTCTCCCGCCTGCTGTTTACCTGGCTCGTTGAGCAGGGGCTGATCCGCTGACAAGCCGTACTCGCGGCGAGCATAAGTACCTCCCTCATATGAACCAACGGTGGCAATCAGCCACATAACAGCGCAACGACAAGGATGTCAGATGAACATTGTGGAAGTTAAGAGCGCAGCAACCTACCAAAGTGCGCTCATCACCCTGCTGCAAGATTGTTTCGATAGCGGCGCCTCGGTCGGTTTTTTACCGCCGCTGACCACGGAGGAATCTACCCGCTACTGGCAAGGAGTTGAAGCGGATCTAGCGGCAGGTCACCGAAATCTGTGGCTTGCCATTGAGCAACAACAGCTCGTGGGAGCGATTCAGCTCGCGCTCTGTGGCAAGGCCAACGGTCGCCACCGGGCCGAAGTGGAAAAACTGATGGTACTGCAAACGGCGAGAGGTAAAGGTGTCGGTCGTGCGCTGATGCAGGCCTTGGAACAAGGCGCCCATGCCGCGGGCCGTTCGCTGCTGGTACTGGATACTCGCGCCGGTGATGTGGCCTCCCACCTCTATCGTCAACTCGGCTATCTGGAAGCGGGCCAGATCCCGAGCTTTGCACGCAACGCCGATGCCTCCCTTGCTGCGACCGTCATCTTCTACAAACCGCTCTGACCATCCCCTATCCCTTATCCACATACAGCAGGGCCGCACCAAGCCGCCCTGCTTGTTTCCAGCGTGACTGTTTGTTGCAGCAGTATTGCTTGCGACGGATTGCCACGATACGGCCAGTGCTCCTGTATGCCTCAACACCGCCAATCGCCGCCCCAAAATACAGCCAAACAAATAGAAAGATTAATTAATGATTAAAACGCCCCCCTTTTCTTCTTCATCTATTGCCTCATCAGGCGTATCGTAAGAGACCCATTTGATAATCAATTTTATGTTATTCACTGCCTTGAGGAATAATGGATGCCCACTTTGCCCCGTACAGTTACCTCCCCCAAAAAGTTCATCATCGGTCAACACCTTCTCCCGCAACTCCATGAGCACGTTAAAGATTTTGGTGACTATGCGTTGCTCATCAGCGATGAGTTCATTCTGGAGCGGGTACGGGAAGAAGCTTTGGCGGGGCTCCTGCAGGCAGGTCTCAGGGGAGTGGTCGACAAGTTTCGCTACGAATGCACCGAACAGGAGATCCACCGCCTGACCCACCTTGCAGAGCAATATGGTGCGAACGTGATTGTCGGGATCGGCGGCGGCAAGACTCTGGATGTCGCCAAGGCCGTGGCCTTCTATCTGCGCCGTCCGGTTGTGCTGTTCCCGACGATTGCCTCTACGGATGCCCCCTGTACGGCGCTGGCAGTGATCTACAACCAGGCGGGTGAATTTGAACGCTATCTGTTCCTGCCGCAAAATCCGGACGTGGTGCTGGCTGACACGGCCATCATTGCCGCCGCCCCTCCCCGCTTCTTTTCCGCAGGCGTCGGCGATGCCCTGGCCACCTATTTCGAGGCGCGCGCCTGCTATCGGGCGGACGGGCTCAATCTGGTCGGCAAGCGTCCTTCACGCACTGGCCTTGGTCTGGCAAAGCTCTGTTACGAGCTGCTTGGTGAGAACATCGAGCTGGCCATGGATGCGATACGCCACCATGTCTCGACTCCGGCGCTGGAGCAGGTTATCGAGGCCACCATCTACCTCAGCGGGGTCGGCGCAGAAGCCGGTGGACTGGCCGCCGCTCATGCAATCAACAATGGCATGTCACTGATCCCGGAGCTCCATCGTGCCCAGCATGGCGAGAAAGTAGTCTTCGGCCTGCTGACCCAACTCGTGCTTGAGCGCGCCCCGCAACACGAACTTGATGAGGTGTTTCGCATCATCGACTGTGCAGGTCTGCCCATGACGCTGCAAGAGTTGGGGCTCACCCATTTCCATGAAAGCGAGTGGCGCAAGGTGGCGCAGTTGGCCTGCGATCCCCTCGATACCATGGGCAACATGCCGATGACAGTGAGTGAACAGGATGTCTACGCCGCCATGGTAGCGGCCAATGCCATGGCTGAGCGTTATCGCCTCCGCCATCCCCGCGCCTGATTGCTTGCCGCACTAAACAGGCAAACAGTAAAAAGGCTTGCCCATTGGCAAGCCTTTTTCATTTGCATCCCATCCCTTGTCGGGATAGACGAACGTCCGCGCTGACTCAGGGCAGTTTCACCGCTCGCACCGCAACCTCTGGCAGGGCGAAGGCATCTTGCGCGGCGATGAGTTGCAGCTCGTAAGCCTGCTGGCGCCAGGTCTCCTGCAGCACCGCATCCACCGAGGCGTTGGTGCGCTCGAACGCGCTGACCGCATCGTGACCGGCCAGCAAATTCGCCAGCATCAGGGCGCTGATAAGATCGCCAACCCCCACCGGCTGGCGGGCAAAGTCATAGAGCGGACGGGCAATCAAGTAATCCCCTTGCGGGGTGGCCAGCAGCATCTCGAAGCGGCTGGAGTCCTGCGCCGCACGACCGAGATGCTTGACCAGCACCAGCTTGACGCCGCGGGCCAGCAGCTGATGGGCAGCCGCGCGGGTCTGATCCAGATCTGCCAGATGGGTATCGCAGAGGGTCTCCAGCTCCAGCAGGTTGGGGGCCATCATGTCGGCCACCGGCAGCGCCTGCTCGGTCAGGAAACGGGTGACGCCAGGAGCGACGATACACCCCTTCTCCGGGTGACCCATCACAGGGTCGCAGAAGTAGATGGCATCCGGGTTGGCCGCCTTGACAGCGTT
Source organism: Aeromonas sp. 159 (assembly GCF_963862045.1). Lineage (NCBI taxonomy): Bacteria > Pseudomonadati > Pseudomonadota > Gammaproteobacteria > Aeromonadales > Aeromonadaceae > Aeromonas > Aeromonas sp. 159. The sequence continues at coordinate 25,666 of NZ_CAWLMI010000049.1, forward strand.
GACCACGGTCAGGATCTCGTCCCCCTGCTCGGCGGAGCCAAGGTAGCCACTCAGCACGGCGTCACACTGGCTCAACACCTCGATATTGCCCAATCCTTTCACCAGCGCACTGATATGACCCGCCGGCATCGCCATCCCCTGCCACCCCTGGGCATATTGGGTGTGGTTGGAAAACTGCACCGTGTTGATGGGCCATACATCCATACCAAGGCGGCGCATGGGGAAGACGGCCGCGCTGTTGCCGGCACAACCAAAGACCACGTGGGACTGAATAGAGAGAACGGATTTCATCGGGAATACCACAGCAAAGGATCAGCAAGGTGGGCAATATATCGGATGAAGATAACGATGCGCCACCTTGGCGCGGGATGAACAGGCAATTTCCTGACTAAAGACAGGTTTTTTGCGCCATTTGGCCCGCCTCCACAGGGTGAGCGGCGCCATGATGTGCCGCGTCCCCGTCGTCACATGCCGTTGTGCTCTACAGCATGACGGGCAAAGTGATAGACCCATCCCTCATCACAAGGCATGTCACTGGGTGGCGAAATCAGCTCAGGCAATACCGTCACCTTGCCACCAGCGGCATATTGCAGCGCCATCAGGGCGCAGAGCGCCGCATCATAGCGATCGGTGCCGACCAGCACGTCCGCAGGCAGTAAGGCCGCCAGCTCGGGCCGTGCCGGGGAGGCCTTGCCGCCCACTTTGGCCAATGCCGGATAGACCTCCAGCACGGCACGACTGGCCTTCGGGGCAACGGTCGGCACCAGTTGCAGATCAGAGAGCCGCGGCAGCATGGAGAGCGCCAGAGTGGCGTTGTTGCCGAGCCGGTCGAAGGTGGCCGACAGCGGCTTCTTGCCGTACTGCTGATACAACCAGCGCTCGCAGTCACGATAGGCGTAGGGGTTGTCTATCTCCCGTTCGGGCACGGCGCAGCTGTGTGGCTGGCCGTTGAGCAGATCCCGCAAGGCACGGGGAAAGGCGAGCGGCGCATCGATACCGAGCGCCAGTTGCGGGCAGGCTTCTATCTGCATCAGGGTCAGCTCGTTTTGCAGGGCCGGACGCAACAGGGCGGCCAGATCCGGCGCCACCCGCGAGCTCAAGCGAAACAGCGGCGACACCCCGAGCCAGTGCAGGCTGTTGGAGTCGGCCTGCCAGCCCACCACGGCCACCGCCTGGGCACTGCCCTGCCAGCCACGCACATCCCAGCCGATCCCGATTGCACTCATCTGCCCTGCCGTCATCAATTACCTCTGTTCGCCTGTCACAAGTTGCAAGAGGCACAGGGTAATCAGCAGAGGCCCTTAACGCAAAGCGAACCGCCTTTGTCAGAACGATTTCTGGAAGTTCACCAGCGGCAGAATGGGGAACACGCCGTTGGCGGCGTAGTTGGCCAGCCCGATCTGCAAGCCGTCGAGGTGTTTGGTGGCATTGATAAAGCCAATCTGGAAGGTGGTACGCTCGGCATAGTTGACCAGGCCGACGTTGGCCAGCGCATTGCCCTTGGCGATATTGACCGCCCCCCAGTTGAGCCCCTGTACATTGTTGGTCAGGTTGACCAGCCCCAGGTTGACGCCGGTATCTTGCCCTTCGTGCCAGTTGATGGCGTTGATGGCGACCCCGCCAAACTGGTGGCGAACCCGACCAGCACCGAGGAAAATCCCGAGCTGCAGGCCGCTGAACTGATCCACATCGGAGAGGGCGAAGATCGGCAGATCAATACCCTTCACCTGACCGGTCCGACCGTAGAGCAGCGAGGCGCGCGCTCCTTCCACCTGATGGGACGCGGGCAAATTGACCCCGGGCAGCGAGACCTGCACCGGAGTGCTGGCCTGAGCGACACCGCACAGAGTCAGGGCGCTGCATGCCAGCAGCAGGCGGGAGAGTGTCATGGAAAGTTCCTTGGGCCATTGAGAGTGGCCCGATCCTAACAGTCAGGGGAGAGTGTGTGCACACCAGCCGGGACGAGGTGCGTCACGATACGTCACGGTTGGCCCTCTCACCTCTCCATCAGGTCTTGCGAAAGCGTCACCTTAAGGACAATCGGCCACTTTTTCGCAGCGAGTGGCCCCTCTTCCTTTCTTTGCCTGAGCGAACTGCCTAAAATAGTCGCCCTGCTGTATCCGGCATTCATCCATCTAGAGGATTTCCCATGGAGACGTTTCTGCTCGAAGGTCACCCCTTCGTTGCCTTGTGTGACCTTATCAAACATCAGGGGTGGGCCGATTGTGGCGGCGCCGCCAAAGCCCTCGTTGCCGAAGGGCTGGTCGAGGTGGACGGTCAGGTGGAGACCCGCAAGCGCTGCAAGATCGTGGCTGAACAGGTGGTCAACTTCAACGGCATGAAGGTCGTGGTGAAAGAGGGCGTCAGCCCGGAGATTGGCTAAACCCGTTTCAGGGAGCCACTCTCCGGCAACCCGCTAGCTGGCCTTGATCGACAGGGTCAGCACAAAACGCGCCATCGCCTCATCCCCGTTCAATGACGGACAGGTGGCCACCACCTGGATGGGGCGATTGATGCGCTGACCGCTTGCCAACGATTCGTCGATCATGGCGTCAATCTCCTCCCCCGCTGCGCAGTCGAACTGCACATCCCCCTCCGGTCGTTTCAAAAACTCTCCCTGCACATCCTTGAAGGCAAAGTGCACCTTCTTGCGACGCTGCCGCCCCTTCTCCATCACCAGCAGACCACCTACCAGATCGGCGCCGGTCGCCAGCGCACCAAAATACATGCTGCCCAGGTGGTTGCGGGTACGCCAGCCAAGGGGAATGCGAATGCGCAGCGCCTTGGCGTTCATCTCTTCGATGATCGGGGCACAAAACCCGATGACGGGAATATAGCGCCAGGCAAACAGCCGGAGCGCCAGATTGGCTTTGAAGCGTTGCAAATCCATATGCGAACTGATCCGATGAGTTAATGTAAACAACATGTTGCCTGCATCTGCGCCATTCGACAAGCACAGGGATCACGGTTACGACCTTTTGCCCAACGCAAAAAAACAGAGGGAACCGCACCGGTTCCCTCTTTTCGTTCATGTCGCTGTGACAGCAAATGTGCCGATCAGGCGCGCTTCTCTTCGAGCCAGGCCCCCTGACTCTGCATCTCGAACAGCTGGGCATAGTGACCGCCGAGGGCCATCAGCTCGCTGTGGCTACCCCGCTCGCTCACCTGACCGCGGGAGAGCAGCAGGATCTCGTCCGCATCGACGATGGTCGAGAGGCGGTGGGCGATGGCGATGGTGGTGCGGCCACGACGGGCGGCAGAGATCGCCTGCGACAGCGCCAACTCGGTCTGGGAGTCCACGCTGGCCGTCGCTTCATCCAGAATGAGGATACGCGGATCCCCCACCAGCGCCCGGGCAAAGGAGAGCAGTTGCCGCTGACCGGCGGAGAGGTTCTTGCCCCCCTCCTCCATCAGGGTGTTGATCCCCTGTGGCAGGCTGCGCACAAAGTCGGCCAGCTGCACCTCGCTCAGCGCCTGCCAGAGCCGCGCGTCATCTATGCCGGCGCGGCCGAGACGCAGGTTCTCCGCCAGGGTGCCGACGAAGATAAAAGGATCCTGCTGCACCAACCCGATGCTGCGGCGCACCGCCGCCAGCGACAGGGTATCCAGTGCGTGATCATCGAAGCGGATCTGTCCCTGATCCAGCGGATAGAAGCCCATCAGCAGGCTGATAATGGTGGACTTGCCGCTGCCGGTATGGCCCACCAGCGCCAGCATCTGGCCCGGTTTTGCGGCAAAGCTGACCTCCCGCAACACCTGCTGCTCGCCATCGTAGGAGAAGCTCACCCGCTCGAAACTGACCCGCCCTTCTAGCGGGATCATCTCGCCATCGGTGCTCTCACGGGTTTCATCGAGCAGGGCAAAGACACGCTCCCCCGCCACCATCGCCTGCTGCAGCTGGTTAAGCTGGTTGGTCATCTCGATGAGCGGCTCGATCATCCGCCCCAGATAGCTGATAAAGGCGTAGAGCACCCCCACCTGAATGGCACCGGCGTGGCTCACCCCCTCGTGGGCGAACAGCGCCAACAGACCGATCAGCACCATCATGTAGAAGAGATCGATGAGTGGACGCAGCAAAATGCCGTTGATCTTGAGGCTCTTGATCCGTGCCGACCAGTGCTGCTGGTTCACCTCGGCAAAGGCGTTGGCAAAGTGGCGCTCCTGCACCATCGCCTGAATGACCGGCATCCCCTGCAGCGACTCGTTGAGGCGGCTGTTGATGTCGGAGAGCAGACTGCGGGTCGCTCGCACCACCGGCACACTCAGTTTCTGGTAGAGCCACATCACCCCGCCCACGGCGGGCAGCAACAGGGAGCAGACCAGCATCAGCCGCAGATCCAGCAGCGCCATGGAGATGAGGATGCCGCACAACAGCACCACCTTTTGCACCAGCAAGCCGATCACCTGCACATAGAGGTTCATGATCGCCTCGGTGTCGTTGGTGATGCGGGAAATCAGCGAGCCGGAGCGATGCTTGTCAAAGTAGCGGGCCGGCAAGCGGATGGCGGTGGCAAACACCTGCTCGCGCAAGGTTTGCACCACCGCCTGGGCGATGCGGTTAAAGCGCAGGGATTGCAAATAGAAACCCGCCGCCGAGAGCACCTGCAAGCCCAGATAGCCCGCCGCAATCAAAGCAATAGTGGGCAGCACGATATTGCGTGGCGCCAGATAGTCATCGATAAAGAGCTTGATCAGCAGCGGCCCGGCCACTTCGGCGCCGGTGGCAAGCAGCAAACAGATCCCCGCCTGGATCAGCCAGCGAGGATACTGGGCGCAGTAGGCGAGCAGTCGTTTAATGGTCGGATTCACAGGCTCTCCTCCACCGCTTCTTCGAGACGCTGGTAACGCACCATATCTGCATACCAGCCATTGTGCGCCATCAGGGTACCGTGATGACCCCGCTCGCTAACGGCCCCCTGCTCCAGCACCAGGATCTCGTCGGCCTGCTCCACCGCCGTCATGCGATGGCTGACCAGGATCAGGGTGCGACGATGGGCTTTGAGGGCATGCAGAATTTGCTGCTCGGTGTGGGCATCTACCGCCGAGAGCGCATCATCGAGCACCAGAATGGGCGCATCCAGCAGCAGGGCGCGGGCAATGGCCAGCCGCTGTTTCTGGCCGCCGGAGAGGGTCACCCCTTTCTCCCCCACCTCGGTCTCATAGCCCTTGGGGAAACGCACAATATCATCGTGGACACAGGCAATGCGCGCCACCAGTTCGACCTCCTCGCGGCTCGCATCGGGTTTGCCCAGGGCGATATTGGCGGCGATAGTGGTGGAAAACAGGAATGGCTCCTGCGGCACATAGGCAAACTGGCTGCGCAGTGTGGCGAGCGGCAGCTGGTCAATCGGAACGCCACCCATGACAATCGAACCGTGAGTCGGATTGGCAAGGCGCATCAACAGCTTGAGCAGGGAGCTCTTGCCTGCCCCGGTGCGCCCCACAACCCCGAGCATCCCCCCTTGCTTGAGGGTAACGTCGATATCCGCAAGCAGGGTGCGCTGCTCGAGTTGATAGCTCACCCCTTTGATCTGCAAAGGAAAGGCAGAGGTAAACGCGGCCGGCTGGGCGGGCTCTTCGATATCGCTGCGCTCCCCCAGCAGGCTTTCGATACGGGAGTAGGCGGCGCTGCCCCGCTCGATGATGTTGAACAGCCAGGCGATGGCAAACATCGGCCAGATCAGCTGGCCGAGGTACATGGTGAAGCTGGTGAGCTCACCCAGAGTCAGCTCACCCTGCAACACCAGCACACTGCCCCCCGCCACTGCGAGGAAGTAGGAGCAACCGATACAGAGATAGATGACCGGATCGAACTTGGCATCGATGCGGGCCACCGCCATATTGCGCTCCCCCGCCTGTTTGGTCAGCTCGGCAAAGCCTTCATCTTCCAGCGATTCAACCGCATAGGATTTCAATACTCGCACGCCGGAAAGGGTCTCCTGGGTCTTGTTGTTGAGCCTGGAGAAGGCCCCTTGCGCCGCCTTGAACTGGGTGTAGATCTGGGTGCCGAAGCGGTTCATGAAATAGGCCATCACCGGCAGTGGCAGCAAGGAGACCAGCGTCAACTGCCAGGAGTACTGACTGCACATAATGGAGAGCACCAATACCCCGACCATGATGGAGTCCACCAGGGTCAGCACCCCTTCGCCAGCGGTCATCTCCACAGCCTGAATGTCATTGGTGGCATGGGCCATCAAATCGCCAGTACGGTGGCGCTGATAAAAATCGGGGCTCATCCGGGTGAAATGGCTGAAAAGGCGATTGCGCAATACATAGGCCAGACGGTAAGAGGCACCAAACAGCATCACCCGCCAGACGTAGCGCAGCAGATAAATCAGCACACCCAGACCAAACAGCCCCGCCAGATAGCGCATCAGGGTACCATTGTCGAGACCACCCTTGGTGATGCCATCCACCACCCAGCCCACCACTTTGGGCGGAATAACGGTCAACAGGGCCACCATCAGCAGCAGGGAGATGGCGGCCAGATAACGGGGCCACTGCTCCTTAAAAAACCAGCTCAATCGTAGAAATACGCTCACACCACCAACCTTTAGCGCTCTCTGATGACCGCTCCAAGGAGCGGCCATCAGAGAAGCCACGCAGAAATAGAAGAATGAAAACAATCGCCTCCGGCTGGAGGCGATTCGAACGAAAGCTCATCATATCCCGAACCGGGATGGTTGAGAATAATTACTATTTAATTCACTGTGACATGCGATCATCCCCTGATGAATAGGGATTATACGAATTTTCATGCTGCTCACCGGTCAACAGGAAGTGTGACACCTCTTCCCGGGTCTGGCTAAAGACCTGTTGCAACTGCTCCAGATCCGTCTCGCTTAGCACCTCATTTTGCCGCAAGCGCCACTCCAGCTCGCCAGCCACCAATTGCAGACGGGCCGCCGAGATATTGGCAGACACCCCCTTGAGGGTGTGCAGCAGCTTGCTGGCCACCTCGGGCTGCTGACGGCGCAGGGCGGAGCGGATCTCCCACAGATCGTCTTTGTGTTCCGACATGAACAGCTTGAACAGGATCTGCAACGCCTCCTTGTCCTGCTCCAGCCGCTTGAGGGCATCCTGCAGATCGAGGATCCCGATCATATCGGGTGGTTTCACCTCCATAATCCCCGCCTGCTCCACCCCTTGCGGCTTCACCCATTGCAGCAGGTTGTTGTAGAGATCCAGCTTGCTCACCGGCTTGGTGACATAGCCATTCATACCCACCCCCAGGCAACGCTCCTTGTCACCGGGCATGGCACTGGCGGTGAGGGCAATGATGGGCACATCGTGTTTGTCGACCATCTTGCGGATCTGGCGGGTGGCATCGAGTCCGTCCAGTACTGGCATCTGTAAATCCATCAGGATCACGTCAAAAGGCTGCTCTGCGACCCGCTCCACCGCCTCCCGACCATTGCTGACCACACACACTACCGCATCGACGCGCCGCAGATATTCGATGATGAGCTGCTGATTGACCCGGTTGTCTTCCGCCAACAGCACTCGGGTACCCTGCAACAGGGATTTGAAGTGTTGCTGATCCCCCTGTGCCTCGGCCTTGCGCAGGTTGAGTTCGTAGGAGCTGCCGTTAAGCAGCTCGTCCACCTTGGCCAGCAGGGCATTTTCGGTCATCGGTTTGGGCAGAAAATGGGTCAACCCCATGCTGTCCATCCGGGCGTGCAGCCCCTCTCTGGCCCAGGCACTGATCATCAGGATGGGGATCCGCCGCCACTGGCTGTGCTGATACATCTCCAGCGCCAGATCGAGCCCATCCTCCTGACCCATGCGCCAGTCGAGGATCGCCAACCGCAGATTCGGTCCCTCTTCACGGAGCAGCTGACGGGCGCGGGAAAGGGAGTTAACCGGCAGCACTCGCACTCCCGCCCGAGTCAGAATATCCCGGGCCAGATCCAGCACCAGTTCGTTGTCATCCATCACCATCACCAGCGGCTGGTTCTCGAAGAAGACTTTCCGTCCAGCCACGCCGTAGACCGCCTGCGCCATCGGGATATCGAACTTGAACAGAGAGCCGACGCCAGGCTTGCTCTCTACGGTGATCCGCCCCCCCATCAGCTCCACCAGCCGCTGGGAGATATTGAGCCCGAGTCCCGAGCCGCCATATTTTCGGGTATTACCCGCCTCCAGCTGGGTAAACGCCTGAAACAGTTGGGTCTGCTTCTCTTCGGCAATACCGATGCCGGTATCGCGCACACTGAAGCGGATCCGCATTGGGTGAGGATTGGCCAGCTCGATGCAGACTTCGACTTCACCGCGTTCGGTAAACTTGATGGCGTTGTTCACCAGATTGACCAGCACTTGTCCCAATCGCAAGGGATCCCCACGCAAGAAGACCGGCACCTCCGGTGACTTGCGAATAACCACTTCCACGTGTTTGCGCTCCGCCAGATCGGCAAACATGCCCGCCAGCGAATCGAGCTGCTCGCTGAGATCGAAGTCGATCTCCTCCAACGTCAGCTTGCCTGACTCCACCTTGGTCAAATCAAGGATGTCGTTGATCAGCAGCAGCAGGGTATCGGATGAGGATTTGATCTTGCCCAGATAGTCCCGCTGTTGCTGATCCAGTTCGGTCTGCAGTGCCAGCGAGCTAAAACCTATGATGGCATTCATGGGGGTGCGGATCTCGTGGCTCATGTTGGCCAGAAAATCGCTTTTGGCCTGGGCCAGCAAGCCGGTCTGGCGCGACAACTCGCTCAGCTTCTGGTTGCGACGCCACAGGGTGAAGGCCACCAGCGCAAAGCAGATCAAGGCCCCGCACAACACCATCAGATAGAAGCGGTTCATCAAAGAGGAGGCGCGCTCCAGCTTGTCGAGTTTCCAGCGCACCAGACTCTCGATCACATGCATGTCGATGAGCTGGTAACGCAAGGTGTGATAGGCCATCACCTGCTGGCTCACCTCCCTACTCAGGCGGATCAGGGTAGCGATCTCCGGCAAATCGCCATAACGGGATTGCAACTGCTGCTGCAACTGGTTCAGCGCAGTCTGTTCACGTTTGTCCCAACTGCGCTGTAAATAGCTACTCAGTTGCGCAAGCTCCTCCAGATCGCGATGAAGCGCACTGTCTGACGGGCTTATCCCCCGCACCTTTTTAATCTGGGCCTGCAGGGGCGCATTGAGATACTCGATAGCCATCTCAATGGCATGAAGCTTGGCCAGCGCCATCAGATAGGTGTCCATGTCTTCAAGCAGAACCTGGGAGAGCTCCTCTTGCACCAGCTCGGGATCGCTTCTGACTTCCCGTACAAAACCGTCAAGGGTGATGGATAACTGGTTCAGGCGCTGCTGGACATTGCTGTCATTGGCCTGCTCCCGCCCAAGCAGATAGACGGTATCGGCGTTGATCCGGTTCAGCACCACCTCGGCCGCGTCATTCAGGTCGTGGGCCTGTTGCTGCTGACTGAGCGACTGCCAGCAGTAGCCCGAAAAGGCGAGCAGCAGGGCAACGATCAGCCCTGGCACAGCACGGTTTTTCCGTGATCCTTTATTCATCCCGTCTCGACTCTCATCTGGTGGTCGCTGAATTATCCGGTCAGGCAATGAACCCAGGGGGAATTATCCACTCCCGCTGGGCACTGTGTTACCGTTATTGCTCTGATATTTCGCTATTGTTTCGCGATTGCTTCATTCTGGCTTCTCATCATATCCCCAGCCAGAGCTGATTTAGAAGGAACCAATTATGTCATTTATCACTACTTATTGTAGCCACTGCTTTACCAGGAACCGACTGCCCGTTCCCCATATCGATACATCTGCCAAATGCGGGCGCTGCAAAGCCCTCCTGTTCAGCCAGACCCCTTGCCTCGGGAAGGCGGATAACTTCGATACCCTGATCAACTCAGATATCCCGGTCGTGGTCGATTTCTGGGCCAGCTGGTGCGGCCCCTGCCAGCAGTTTGCTCCGGTATTTCATGAGGTTGCCCATGAACTCGAACCACGGATGCGCTTTGTCAAAGTCGATACCGAGCAACAGAGTACCATTGCAGCCCGTTACGCCATTCGCAGCATCCCCACCCTGATGGTCTTCCAACAGGGCAAACTGGTGAACCAGATAAATGGCTCCTTGCCCAAGAGCATGTTCAAGCAATGGCTGGAACAGTTCATGGATGTTTGATTTATATTTCGCACATGTTTTATTTATGTGTTCATTTCCTCATTTTTATCAATGAGTATGTGAGTAGAGGCTGATTTTCAACATGTGAGTCTGTTTCAAACAAGTGAATGGATGTAATCTCGGCAACACAAAAACAACCATAAATTAACCGAGAGAACATTATGCACACATCAGCTGTACCCTCTGCTCCATCTCGCTGGCTGGACATCAAATCAGGGATCGTCATCCTGGATGTCTTGCTACTTTGCGCCATGCTCGCCTGGCTCCCGTTTGACCCCATGGTCAACAAGGGGCTGGGCATTCTGGTCTTTATCGCCATCCTCTGGCTGACCGAAGCACTGCACGTCACCATCACCGCGCTGCTGGTGCCCTTGCTGGCTACCGTGCTCGGGGTGTTTGACATGAGCAAATCCCTCACCGATTTTGCCAACCCGATCCTGTTCCTCTTTTTTGGCGGTTTCGCCCTCGCGGCAGCCCTCTCAAAACAGGGACTGGATACCCTGATGGCAGGCAAGGTGATGCACCTGGCCAATGGTCATCTGGGTTGGGGCGTCATCCTGCTCTTTACCATCACAGCCGCCATGTCGATGTGGATCAGCAACACCGCTACCACCGCCATGATGCTGCCACTGGCGATCGGTATGCTGGCACGCCTCGATAGCAAAAAAGAGCGCGCCACCTTCGTCTTCGTATTGCTGGGGATCGCCTACAGCGCCAGTATCGGCGGCATCGGTACCCTGGTGGGTAGCCCGCCCAACGCCATCGCAGCCGCCCAGATGGGGATTGGCTTCACTGACTGGATGAAATTCGGTGTTCCAGTCGTGCTGATCCTGATGCCCTGCGGCATTGCCCTGCTCTATCTGGTAACCCGCCCGCGTCTCAGCCACCGCGTCGAGATCCAGGATGTCACCATCAACTGGACCCGCGAGCGTAAAGTGACGCTGGCAATCTTCCTGACCACCGTTGTGCTCTGGATCGGCTCACAACCCATCTCCAACGCCTTTGGCGGTATTCCGCAACTCGACACCCTGATTGCCATGGGCGCCATCGTGGCCATCGTGGTCAGCCGTGTCGCCAGCTGGGATGACGTCAACCAGAACACCGACTGGGGCGTGCTGATGCTGTTTGGCGGCGGTCTGACCCTGAGCGCCATTCTCAAGGCCACTGGTACCAGCGCATTCCTGGCCAGCCATCTGTCGGCCGTACTCTCCAACGCCAACATTTTTGTCGTGTTGCTTATGCTGGCCGCCTTCGTGGTGTTCCTGACCGAGCTGGTCTCCAACACCGCCACCGCCGCACTGTTGGTTCCCCTGTTTGCCGGTGTCGCCGAGGCGCTGGGTGTATCACCTGTGGTGATGTCTGTGTTGATCGCTATCGGTGCCTCCTGTGCCTTTATGCTGCCAGTCGCCACGCCGCCCAATGCCATCGTCTTTGCCAGTGGCCACATCCGCCAGAGGGAGATGATGAAAGCCGGTATGGCTCTGAACGTGGTCTTTACCGTGTTGCTCGCCCTGCTGGCCTACTTCGTTGGCGATATCCTCTGATCCACCTCCCCCCCAATAAACAAAAACCCCCGCATTGCGGGGGTTTTCTCATTTATGAATCCGATTAGCCGATGTTGCAGGCCTTCAGATCCCAGATCCGATCCACATAGTCCTGAATAGAGCGGTCGGAGTTGAACTTGCCCATGGTGGCCGAGTTGATGATGGCCTTCTTCGCCCACAGTGCCGGATCCCGATACCAGGTATCGATCAGCTTGTGTGCATCCGAGTAGGACTGGAAGTCCGCCAGGGTCAGGTAAGGGTCTCCCCCTTCCAGCAAGGAGCGCTTGATGGAGGCCAGCTCACCCGGACGACCAGGCGTGAAGTAGTCGGTATCAAACCAGTCCAGCACGGCTTTGAGCTCGGAGTTGGCATAGTAGAAGTCGTACGGGTTGTAACCGCGCGCCTTCAGCGACTTCACTTCGTCCACGTTCAGACCGAAGATGGCACAGTTTTCGGCACCCGCCTCTTCAGCGATCTCGATGTTGGCTCCATCCAGCGTCCCGATGGTGATTGCACCGTTGAGTGCCATCTTCATGTTGCCGGTACCGGATGCTTCATAACCTGCAGTGGAGATCTGCTCGGAGACATCTGCCGCCGGGATCAGCTTCTCGGCCAGACTCACGCGATAGTTCGGCATGAACACCACTTTCAGCTTGCCCTGGATACGAGCATCGTTATTGACCCGATCCGCCAGCTTGTTGATGGCATAGATGATGTCTTTGGCCAGCTTGTAACCGGGCGCCGCTTTGGAGCCGAAGATAAACACGCGCGGATGCATGTCATAGTCCGGGTTGGCCAGCAGACGACGATAGAGTGCCATGATGTGAATGAGGTTCAGCTGCTGGCGCTTGTACTCGTGCAGACGCTTGATCTGAACGTCAAAGATCGCCTCGGCACTGACATCGATACCGGTTTCGTCTTTGATGACCTTGACCAGCTTCTCTTTGTTGTGACGCTTGATGGTCATGAACTGCTGCTGGAACGCCTTGTCGTCGGCAAACTTCACCACGCCACGCAGTTTGTCCAGTTGCAGCGGCCACTCCTTGCCCACTACTTCGTTGTAGAGGCCAGCCAGTTCCGGGTTGCACGCCAGCAGCCAGCGACGCGGGGTCACCCCGTTGGTCACGTTGCACATTTTTTCCGGCCACAGCTCGGCATACTCGGGGAAGAGATCTTCCTTCACCAGCTTGGAGTGGATCTCGGCCACACCGTTCACTTTGGACGAACCGATCACGCACAGGTTGCCCATGCGAACCTTGCGCACATCTCCCTCTTCGATGATGGAGAGCTTGGCTTTGATAGCATCGTTGCCCGGCCACTTGGGCTCCACCCACTCGTTCAGGAAGCGGGCGTTGATCTCGTAAATCACCTCCAGATGGCGAGGCAGTACTTTCTCGAACAGGCTGACTGACCACTTCTCCAGCGCTTCCGGCAGCAGAGTGTGGTTGGTATAAGAGAAGACCTGATAGCAGATAGCCCAAGCGGCATCCCAGTTCAGATCTTCCTCGTCAACCAGCACCCGCATCAGTTCCGGGATGGCGACAGTCGGGTGAGTATCGTTAAGCTGAATGGCAATTTGCGCGGCAAAGTTGCTGAAGTCACTGCCATGGACCCGCTTGTAGCGGCGCATGATGTCCTTGATGGAGCAAGCACAGAAGAAGTACTGCTGGATCAGACGCAGCTCTTTACCTGCATCGGTCTCATCGTTCGGATACAGCACCTTGGAGATGGTCTCGGCCTGGGCTTTCTCAGCCTGGGAGTCGATGTAACCACCAGCGTTGAACACGTCCCAGTCGAAAAACTCGGAGGCGCGGGATTCCCACAAACGCAGGATGTTGACGGTGTGACCGCCAAAACCGACCACCGGAATATCCCAAGGCACCCCTTTAATCTTGCGACCGGCGTGCCATACCTTCTTCAGGCCGCCATTGTCACCAAACACGGTCTCGACGTAGCCATAGAGCGGCACTTCTTGCACCGACTCGGGGCGGCAGATCTCCCATGGGTTGCCATATTCACGCCAGGAGTCCGGACGCTCGATCTGGCGGCCATCCTGGATTTCCTGACGGAACAGACCGTGTTCGTAGTGGATACCGTAACCAACCGCCGGATAGTTCAGAGTGGCCAGCGAGTCGATAAAGCAGGCAGCCAGACGACCCAGGCCGCCGTTGCCAAGTGCCATGTCCGGCTCTTGTTCGCACAGGTCGGTCAGTTCCAGACCGAGTTCGCCCAGCGCCTCTTCGCAAGTCTTGTAGAGGGAGAGGTTGTGCAGGTTGTTGGAAGTCAATCGTCCCATCAGGAATTCAGCAGAGAGATAGTGAATCGCACGAGTATCTTTCTTGAAATGAGTCTGCTGAGTGCGGGTCAGGCGCTCGTACACCTGTTCATTGACAGCCGCAGCAGTGGCTTTCCACCACGCTTCGGGAGAGGCTTTCTGTTCGCTTGTTCCCAAGGTAGAACGCAGGTGACGCACGATACTCGCCTTGAGCTGATCTTTATCCAGTTGGAGATCCTGGTCTGTCTTCTTCTTGGTAGCCATAAACCATATTCCTTCGTTACAAATAAAATTGTTATCCCGCTTGCGGGACCGGCGCTGTTGTTATCTCAAAATATGTACCGGCGTGAGAATACTAACTAAAGCGGCAGAATTAAAAGTTAACGCAAGTCACACTTTAACCGATAAAAACAGCCTGAAAAGCTTGAAAACCCTTTCCTTTAATTGATCGCATAAAAACAAACATTCCCTTTATTATCATAAACTTAATGAAACAATAAAAATATTCTGGCATGAATAGGTTTTCAGAGATTGCCAAGCCTTGAAAATCCCTGAAAATAGGCAGCAAGACGGCACATTGAAACCGGTTTCAATGTGCCTGAAAAATTACCGTATAAATATGAAGCAATCATTGCCCCCTTAAAGATGTGCTTTGAACTGATTGCTCAATGGATCGTAATGGTACCCAATCTGATCCAGACGTCCTGCCAACTGCTCTTCACTCATATCGTAATAGGCCAGCAACTCCTCCAACCCGTCACACTCAAGCCTTAGCTTCTCATTGATGATGCCCAGCAAGATGTTGGCATCAAGACGTTGCAAGGTACTGATATCCATGGCGGCACCTCCTGTAAATGACCTGTATAACCATGGGCGGTTACGCAAGGTTTGTCCATAGTACGAAAAACACCCAACCAACTTTATATTAAATAGTGTTTAAAAACATAACCTTACTAACGACACATGCCAACACCATCACATTTTTCAGCAAAAACACCTTGTCACTGCCACAGGATAGAACTACTGTACACACATACAGCTTGGATATTCATACAGGAACCCCATATATGAACCAGCCCCTGCACTCACTGCCCTTTGCGATGAATCGTGTCATGAGCAAGCCCTGGCCAACCAGAACCGCCTGCAAAGCGGAGTTGGCTCATTATGGTGTGACTATCCAGTCTGATGATCAGTTTCTGAGCGAGCTGACCAAGCTTGGGGAGGCTCATACCGGCTGGATCTTGTTGATCGCCCCGCCGGGACGCCCCACAGTCAGCCGTCTGGAAGAGCGAGGTATCGATCCCAAGAGAGTGCTGGTGGTACATAGCCCCAAAATCAAGAACTGGCAGCAAACCCTGGAGCGCAGTCTGGGCAATGGTCACTGCGCCGCCGTATTTACCTGGCTACCCGAGCAGATCGAGCTGGATCACGTCAAGCTGCAGCGACTGGGACAGCAATCTGGCGTACTCACCCGCTTCTTTGGCGCGAAACGGGCTAACCTCGGCACACCTCTGCTGGCCTATTCAGAGCAAGATATCTATCTCAACCATTAAGACAAAAAACGAACGCCTACGCAGGCTCTCCCGCGGGTCGCAGTGACAGAAGGGCGCAAACAATATGTGACCAGCGGCTTTATTTGATAGACAAGCGTGCAACAGCCTGACGGTAGGCATCGGAGATCATTTGACCCTGCTTGCTGCAAGCAGACAAACATCAAAAGATGTAACGGATAAAGAAGCAGAAAATAAAACCTGAACTGGACAATCATGCAGCCCAAGTATTCAAACCTGCGGGACTTCCTGCCCACCAGCGAACCCGTTTGAGCAATATGATGAGGCTGAAAGTCATTGCATTCATTTGAGCTGATCACGACAATTTGCCCACCGGAGTGACCCTCTCCTTGAAATACCGGGTAACAAGGGGTATAACCACGCGTTTTATCAGGTGTAATAAGTGAGCGGTATGATGCAAGCCCCCTTTTGGCAGACCAAGAGTCTGCAGCAGATGACTGAATCCGAATGGGAATCCCTCTGCGATGGTTGCGGAAAATGCTGCCTCAACAAGCTGATCGATGAAGATACCGACGAACTGGTTTTCACCAATGTCGCCTGCAATTTGCTTAACACCAAGACCTGTCAGTGCTCTGATTACGCCAATCGTTTCAAAAAAGAGCCTGACTGTCTGCAGATCACCCATGACAAGATCGCCGAATATGACTGGCTCCCCTCAACCTGCGCATATCGCCTGCTGTCTGAAGGTGACGCTCTTCCAGAGTGGCATCCTCTGCTGACTGGCAGTCGTTCCGCGATGCATCAGGCTGGTCAATCCGTCCGTGGCAAAGTCATTCACGAGGATCAGGCGGGTGAATGGATCGATCACATCATCACCTGGGCCAGCTGACACGCTCAACCCGCTATTCTCCAGAGGCAAGGGCTGCACAATGTGCAGCCCTTGTTGTTTCTGCAAGCAGGGTTTGTAGCTTCACACATATCTGGCTGGCTAAACCAGACCCCCACCCAACTGCACATTGAGAGAGATAGAGGCAGAGGCAGAGGCAGAG